>NZ_VPEJ01000154.1:0-1007 GCF_013417245.1 Acinetobacter sp. YH16042 | reverse complement strand
TATAACGACGCTGTAGCCACGGAAGCAAAAAACATAGCACTAACTACCCAAAAAACAGAAATCGAGCAAATAAACGCTGTTTTAGAGCAAATAGAGCTATCAAAAACCAATCTTGAACACCAAAAAGAACAATTAGGCAAAAGACCTATGTTTTTTGGTGGGAAATGGGATGCTGCAAATGCAGAAATTCAAACCCAATGGCAAGAATTGGACAGTCAGGAACGAGATTTAAAGACCAAAACCCCACGTTTAGAACCTGAACGCTATACAGATCGGGCAAAACTGACTGTAAACAAGGCTAATCCAAACCTAAAAGCTAAATATGACCGAGCAAGAAATTATCTTGAGCGAGAACAACAACGGAAGTTAGCCGAACAGGAAAAACGAAAACAAGAAGCCAAAGCCATACAAGAACAAGAAAAACAGGCATTTTTTGCACGTAAAGCCTTGCGTGAACAAGGTAAGCATGAAGAAGCCAACAAGATGCTTGAAGCCGAAAAGCGGAATAGACCACGTTCAAGATAGGTATATCTATGGTGCAAAATATATGATTTTGCACCATAGATATACCTATTCTTTTTGGTGTTTATTAAAATTATCTAAACAATACATGGTTTTACAGAGCGAGTGTCTACGAGCGAACTAGCAATATTCGACCCTCGACCCTCTGAAAAACCGCTTTTAAATGACTTGAACCCTAGAAAATCTATATTTTCATGTTGAAATCTGCACCTAGACCGAGCGAAGCGAGCATAAAGCCTTATGAGCGAAGCGAATTCATAGTTGCTTTTGCTTTTAGATTTCACAAACAGGATTAACCGAAAAATTGCCCCTCGAAGCGAGCTTGCGAGCTTCAATAAAGTACGAGCTTTAGCGAGTACATAGGGCAATTTTGACCCCTCCCCTCTTTTTTAATTCTTTTATTTTTTTTAATTTTTGGGGGGACTGAAGTACATATATTGCTATGGTATCAGACTTTATATAGCAACATTTAACTTGCCATTTAG
>NZ_VPEJ01000153.1:0-1018 GCF_013417245.1 Acinetobacter sp. YH16042 | reverse complement strand
GATCGATAGGCGTGATTATCGGAGGAATAGTTATTTATTTTACCCAGTGGATGTGGGTTGATACCGTAATCGCTGTGTTAATTGGCTTCTGGGTCTTACCTCGAACTTGGATTTTATTAAAACAAAGTATTCATATTCTGCTTGAAGGAGTTCCTGATGAGATTGATATTGAGTCGTTAAGAAATGATTTATTGAAGCTAGAGGGCGTTGAAGGGATTCATCAGTTGAAAGTCTGGGCTATATCCTCAAGAAATATTCATTTAACTGCTCATTTGGTTGCTCCGAATAGCAATACAGATCAACTCTATCAAAAGGCCTTAGAAGTTCTAAAACATAATCATAATATTACTGAAATTACGTTACAAATAGAAAATACGAAATGTAATACATTGAACCAACATAAACACTAATTTGGACTTTAGTCTTCATATAGATGTTTTGTGTAACTTTAAAGTATACCCTAAAGTTACAATCTGAAAGTTCATGAAATTATGTATCATTTAAATGATTTTTAATCATAAGTAACATGTAACTTTAGTGTTAAAGAATTATAATTTACGAAATTGTTCATTTTTATCCAATTGGGGCGTGAAAAAGTGAAAGGCCAAAAAGTAGGGTATGTCCGGGTAAGTTCTGTCGAGCAAAACACTGGCCGTCAACTTGAGGGAATTGAAGTCGACCGGATTTTTGTTGACCGTGCTTCAGGTAAAAATACTGACCGACCTAAATTTCAGGAAATGTTGAACTATGTCCGGGAAGGGGACAGGGTGATTGTACATTCAATGGATCGTTTTGCGCGAAGCCTAAAAGATTTGGTCACTGAAGTAGATAAACTGGTCAAACGAGGGATCGCCATCCAGTTTGTAAAAGAAAATATTACTTTTACAGCCGAATCCACCCCGATGGATAATTTGATGCTTCAAATGATGGGTGCTTTTGCACAGTTCGAACGTGAGATCATTTTAGAGCGGCAAAAGGAAGGAATAAAACTCGCCTCAGCTCAAGGGAAATACAAAGG
>NZ_VPEJ01000152.1:0-1028 GCF_013417245.1 Acinetobacter sp. YH16042 | reverse complement strand
GCCATTTTTACGCTCATTACGCTAAATTGACTCTCGCCTTTTCAGCAAGTTTTCTATATGAAATTTCAAAGCTATCATGTTTTTAATTGTAGAAATTTGTTTTATTTCATAATCTAATTGTCTCTTTCAAGATTTGAATGGACAGTTATCTAAATAATATTAATAACCCGTAGTGCATTTAGGTAATATTAATTTTTAAGTTGTTAATATTTCTATTTTGGTTTCTGTTTATTGATTGAATAATAGTAAGGGTTAGTATTTTTGATAGTATCCTTGTTTTAAACCCTAAAAAGCTTTTAGCATAATTACGTCTAATCATGAACTGATCGCATAATTGAGAGAATAACGTTTCTATCCTTTTTCTGTATTTGCGTATTACAAAAGGTTGATCTTTATAGTTTTTTTGATTTGTTCTCATAGGAACTTCCAGCTTAATATTGTGTGATGTAAACAAATCCAATTGGCATTCTGCGGATAAATATCCTTTATCACCTAATAGCGTACAATTTTTAAATTGTTGTTTTATATCTTTCAGATAATGAATATCATGCACTGATGCTGGACTAATATCAAAACTTTGAAAGACACCTTCCGCTGAGCAAACCGCATGAAGTTTATACCCATAATAATGCATTTTCTGTGAAGCACAATAACCTTTATTTGGAATTGCATAATCGGTTTCTCTGCATATTTTGCTACGTGAGCTTCTTGATAATTTGCAAACTTCTAAAGGCATGCTATCCACAATAAAATACTTTTCAGAACCATTAAATTTTTCTGCTAACAGTTTTCGAATCCGTTCCATATGTATAAATACTCTTCTTTTTCGTCTATTATAAACACTGCGTTCTATAAGTAACTTAATATCAGAAGGTAATATTCTAAAAAGTTGATATTCACTATCAATACTCATGTATTCTGAAGTCAGATTTAGGGCAACTATTTCCAAGTCAGATAACCTGGGCTTTCGTATCTGAAATAAAAAATTCTCACTTTCAAGATTTAAACTCTTTAATACTTCTAAAATT
>NZ_VPEJ01000151.1:0-1028 GCF_013417245.1 Acinetobacter sp. YH16042 | reverse complement strand
TACCGTCCTTTGTATATTCTAACTCATGATTATTAGCCCAAATAATAAATGAACCGGTATCACTACCAAGCCGAATACAACCATAAGGATCTACATGCAATTTCCCACCAGTAATGGTTACTCTTGAACCAGAATTAGCATGTTTAATAAAAATGATAGGTTTTACTGACTCTATGGAGTTAGATACGGGTTGGGACTTCGCTATACAACCAGTAAGCAATGTAATAATTATAAAAATTTGAGCTAAATTTTTTATTCTCATATTGAACTCTTTGAAGGCTATGCAATGCTTAGCTTCTTTTCAAACTTTCTTATCGTGCAACTAGCGTAAAGTAGCTCGATGCTTTGAAACATGGCTAAAGCCATATTTCAAAGCATCGAGCTAAAATTAGCCAAAAATCTCTGAATGGCTATCTAACTGGTGTAACTCTAAAATGTCATCCCCTACGAGCCTGTAAATCAAGACTAAATCAGGTTTAACGTGACAATCTCGACAATTCTTAAACTCAGCACCACCTTTTAATGGGTGATCTAGGTATTTTTCAGGCAATGGACTATTAGCAACTAAACAGTCCAGTACCTCAGCCCATTCAGCCGTAACTAAATCTAAGTAACGTCTTTTAATATTTCGTTTAAATGAGCTGGTTACGATTATTTTTCGTTTAGCCATTAGCTTCTTCCGACATTGCTTGGATGGCTTCTTCTACTGTTTCGTACTCGGTGTACTCCCCATTTTCAATCTCTTTAAGAGATTGAAGCAACTTTGCTACTGCTGTTGGGGTCAGAGTTGGTTCTTTCGCATAGTCAAAAGCTAATGGAACAGTTCTTGTTTTCACCACCTGATTTAAAAAAAGTTTAAATGCTTGTGGCATTGTTAAACCATATTCTTCAAAAATATGATTTGCATTATCCCTCAAGTCTTCTTCTAAACGCATATTAAAATTGACTGCGGACATGGTTAATTCCTCTAAAAACCAATAATGTAAAGACAATATAAGTCATTATCTTTACATTTTCATTACTTTTGA
>NZ_VPEJ01000150.1:0-1038 GCF_013417245.1 Acinetobacter sp. YH16042 | reverse complement strand
TGTCCGACTCTGCAAATTCAGGTTCTGGTAGGTGTGCTAAAATTTGATTTAAAGTAGCATAAGGTTTTAATCCATCCTCTAAGCCGTGTGTCTTCGGTGGATATGGATACACCTCTGATTTGTCTTGTAACATCATTAAGCTTTCTAATACTTGTTGGTTAGCATGACGTTTAGAAATACCAATAAAAATAACTCGCTCTCTATTTTGAGCGACGCCATAATCCTTAGCATTTAAGACTTTAGCATCTAAGACAACATATCCATCATCAATATTACGGAAACCATTTTGGATAATTTCTTTTACATCTCCTAAGGTAACTAGACCTTTAACATTTTCAGCAATAAAGACTTTAGGTTTGGTCATCTCAACCACTTTTTTTAACCACAGATATAATTGACCACGTGTTGCTTCGGTCGGTTCATTGTAAACGACTCCATTATGATCTTTATGTGATTCAAACCCTTTTCTTTTACCTGCAAAGCTAAAGTCCTGACATGGAAATCCACCAGTCACAACATCAATATCATTAGGAAATGAAAATTCTTTGTTCTCAATATTATTGACAACATCGACAATACTTTCTAAGTGAAAAATATTTTCAGGCTCATTTACTCTAGTTTTGAAGAAATTACACCACGCTAGTTTCGCAAATGGCAAAATATCATTGGCAAAAACAGTTTCAAATCCTGTTTTCTTTAAGTGGACATAGTTTTCATCATGGTCTAAAACATGTGAGGCATATATATCACTATTTATGGAAGATTTATGAGCGAGAAATCCTCCCTCTAAACCTAGATCCATACCACCACAACCAGAAAACAAAGATAAAACTTTCAAAATAGACTCTTCTGTAAAAATATTAATAAAATTTAAAGTTTAGATACATCTAAACCAGCAGCTTTTAATCGCTCAGTTATATTGCGCATTTTGCTAAATTCAGAGCCATACCCAATAGGAAGTTTTGTTTCTTCACAAAACTCTTTAGATGTAATTGTTTTTAGTTTATCTGCGTACTTAATCATTTGAATATGTAATTC
>NZ_VPEJ01000149.1:0-1049 GCF_013417245.1 Acinetobacter sp. YH16042 | reverse complement strand
AGCATAGTCACTACACTGCTCTACCACTCCGTTATTGATGTTACCACTCAAATCCAAGCAAATTGAATAGTAATCTACATTCTTTGCTTGGGTATTAAAACCCATTGTTATTAATAATAAAGCCAAAGCTACATTTTTATATTTCACAAGAATTCATCTCAACAATATTTTAGAATATCTAAATTATTTCATAAGAAATTTAGATAAAAATCTATCTAAATCAGTAATTAACGTATAATTTCCGTATCTTTCCTGCCATCCCTTTTCCAAAACTTCAATACAGTCTTGCTCTGTGAAAGGAATTTTATTTTCAAAAATCGTGATATTTTCAGGTAATACTTCTAATTTAAAAGAACTGACTTCAAATCCAAACTCACTTTCTACATCATCCCATGACCATTCTGAAAAATCGTCTTCATTTTTCAGAATTCTGTAAACTTGATTAATTCTTTTATCTAAAAGACCTGATTCAACCATTTTTTCTTTTAATTTAATTCTTTCCTCTTCTGTTAGATATTTACAATCCTTGTAATAACCAACAAAGAATAAATCACCATTACTATCCCTAGAAAAGAAGAAAATATTATGTTTTTCATTGAATAAGGTAGATACATCAGCTTTTAAATAACCATAAACTTTTCCGTCAATTAATTCTGACTTATTAAAGTTCCAGGATTCATGACCTATTCCTGATTCAGCAATGTAATTATCTTTCCCTTGTTCAACATAATAGCCTGAAATATCAGGTCTCTGATATTGGTTTTCATTCCATGAGATTTTTTGTAATAAGTTAGCCATTTATATGCGGTCCTAAGTATTGAATACTATAATAAATTTATTAATAACAGTATCTTATATATTTTGACGAAGAGCAATTGTCAGACTTTGAGCACATTTTTTTAATTTTTTTCACGCTAAAGTCTGACAATTGACATTAAATAATTTTTAAAAATCTAATGTAGAGTATTTCAAAAAATATTCTTCATTAAATCTATTTAACCTAAAGCCTTTTTAATCTTCTGATCAGTTTTGTATTGCGATAAAGCATA
>NZ_VPEJ01000014.1:0-85069 GCF_013417245.1 Acinetobacter sp. YH16042 | reverse complement strand
TTGGAGAATCGTATTCTACGTGTGAAGTATTAATTGTAATACCACGTGCTTTTTCTTCTGGTGCAGAGTCGATTGCAGCGTAATCTTTCGCTTCACCACCGAATTTTTTTGCACATACAGTTGCAATTGCAGCTGTTAAAGTAGTTTTACCGTGGTCGACGTGACCAATTGTACCCACGTTAACGTGTGGCTTATTACGTTCGAACTTAGCCTTAGCCATGAGATCTTCCTTTTTAAACTACTCATGCAGGGATACTGCATGAGCATTTGGTTTTTAACTATGAATTAGTTTGGGCTTATAGTAATCGAAAGATTACTCGTCGTCACCTTTTTTACCGCCAGATTGGAACTTAGCGATGATGCCTTCAGCCACGTTACGTGGTGTTTCAGCGTATTTAGCGAATTCCATAGAATAAGTTGCACGACCTTGAGACATAGAACGCATATGAGTTGCGTAACCAAACATCTCAGAAAGTGGAACTTCTGCACGGATAGCTTTAGTACCACCAGGTAAATCGTCCATACCTTGAACAAGACCACGACGACGGTTTAAGTCACCCATGATATCGCCCATGTAGTCTTCTGGAGTTTCTACTTCAACTTTCATGATAGGTTCAAGCAAGATAGGATCTGCTTTCATGAAACCGTCACGGAATGCGTAAGAACCAGCCATTTTGAACGATAATTCGTCAGAGTCGACGTCATGGTAAGAACCATCGAACAATGTCGCTTTGATGCCAACAACTGGATAACCAGCTAGGACACCATTCTTCATACGTTCTTGGATACCTTTGTCAACCGCACCGAAGAATTCTTTAGGTACTACACCACCTACAACTTCTTCAGCGAACTCGTAATCTTTGCCAGCATCTTCAGCAAGTGGTTCTAAACGTACGTATACGTGACCAAACTTACCTTTACCACCAGTTTGACGTACGAACTTACCTTCTTGTTCAACTGATTTTTTGATCGTTTCACGGTAAGCTACCATTGGTTTACCAATGTTCGCTTCAACGTTGAATTCACGCTTCATACGGTCAACAATAATGTCAAGGTGAAGCTCACCCATACCAGCAATAATTGTTTGACCAGATTCTTCGTCAGTACGTACGCGGAATGAAGGGTCTTCTTTCGCCAAACGACCTAAAGCAACAGACATTTTTTCTTGGTCAGCTTTAGTTTTAGGCTCAACCGCAAGCGCAATTACTGGCTCTGGGAATTCCATACGCTCTAGTGTAATTACATTGTTTTCATCACATAATGTATCACCAGTCGTAGTATCTTTAAGACCTACACATGCTGCGATATCACCCGCACGAATTTCTTCAATATCGTGACGGTCATTTGCGTGCATCTGTACGATACGGCCAACACGTTCGCGCTTCATTTTAACTGGGTTATAGCAAGGGCTACCTGCTTTAAGCACACCAGAGTAAACACGTACGAATGTTAAGTTACCTACAAATTTGTCGTTCATGATTTTGAACGCAAGCGCAGAGAACGGAGCATCGTCAGACGCTTCACGAGAACCTTCAGTTTCGTCTTTGTCGTCAAGGATACCTTTAATCGCCTCGACATCAGTCGGCGCAGGTAAGAATTCAATTACAGCATCCAACATACGTTGAACACCTTTGTTTTTGAACGCTGAACCACATAGCATTGGTTGAATTTCATTCAACAATGTACGTGCACGTAAACCTGAAACGATTTCTTCTTTAGTTAACTCACCTTCTTCAAGGTACTTGTCCATGAGTTCTTCTGATGCTTCCGCAGCAGCTTCAACCATGTTAGTACGCCATTCGTTAGCTAGTTCAACTAATTCAGCAGGGATTTCGCCATATTCAAACTTCATACCTTGAGACGCTTCGTCCCAGATAATCGCTTTCATTTCGATTAGGTCAACAACACCCTGGAAGTTTTCTTCTGCACCGATTGGAACAACGATTGGCACTGGATTACCACCAAGACGTGTTTTAACTTGTTCAACAGCACGGAAGAAGTTCGCACCAGTACGGTCCATTTTGTTCACGAATGCAATACGTGGAACTTTATATTTATTTGCTTGACGCCATACAGTTTCAGACTGAGGTTGTACACCACCTACAGCACAGTAAACCATGCATGCACCGTCAAGAACACGCATAGAACGTTCAACTTCAATAGTGAAGTCTACGTGTCCTGGGGTATCAATTACGTTAATACGGTGCTGTTCGAATTGGTTACCCATCCCTTTCCAGAAGCATGTTACTGCCGCTGAGGTAATAGTAATACCACGTTCTTGCTCTTGTTCCATCCAGTCTGTAGTTGCAGAACCTTCGTGAGTTTCACCAAGTTTGTGACTCTCACCTGTGTAGAACAAAATACGTTCTGAAGTGGTAGTTTTACCAGCATCAATGTGCGCAGAGATACCAATGTTACGATAACGAGAAATTGGGGTTTGACGAGCCATGATTTCTAGCATTCCTAAATTTTGTTGTTTAAAACAGGACGCTTTAAGCTGCATAGCAACTTAAAGCGATTCGATGACAAAACAGTGACAACTGATTTGTCACCCTCCTGAATAGGGGCTGTTTTATCCGCTTAGAAACGGTAATGAGAGAAGGCTTTGTTGGCTTCAGCCATACGATGCACATCTTCACGTTTTTTGATCGCTGCGCCTTTACCTTCAGCTGCATCAAGCAACTCACCAGCAAGACGTAAAGCCATAGTTTTTTCAGAACGCTTAGCAGCAGCATCTACTAACCAACGCATAGCCAAGGCAGTACGACGGGATGGGCGTACTTCCATAGGCACTTGGTATGTAGCACCACCAACACGGCGTGCTTTTACTTCGACCATAGGACGAACTTTTTCAAGAGTAGTCTCGAAAAATTCAACTGGGTCTACTTTAGATTTTTCTTGAACGCGGTCTAAAGCACCGTAAACGATACTTTCAGCAATAGATTTTTTACCATCTTGCATTACGTGGTTCATGAATTTTGCGATTGTTTGGCTGCTGAACTTAGGATCCGGAAGGATTTCACGGGCAGCAACTACGCGACGTCTTGGCATTTTAATACACCTAATAAATATGACACTTCAGGTTACTCCAGCAGGTGCACAAAGTGTCATGTGCTTTCGCTGGCCTTACTATACGTCGCTTGGAATTTTCACAAAAAATGCAGAAATCAGACAAGCGAGACGATAAAGGATTGCAGTTCTAACGAACTAAGAAGTTAATCTTTTCAGATTATTTCTTAGGACGTTTAGCACCGTATTTAGAACGAGACTGGTTACGATCTTTAACACCAGCACAGTCTAAAGAACCACGAACGGTATGGTAACGTACACCCGGTAAATCTTTAACACGACCACCACGGATAAGAACAACACTGTGCTCTTGTAGGTTATGGCCTTCACCACCGATGTAGCTAGAAACTTCGAAACCTGAAGTTAAGCGAACACGGCAAACTTTACGCATTGCTGAGTTAGGTTTTTTAGGTGTAGTTGTGTAAACACGTGTACAAACACCACGACGTTGTGGACAAGCCTTCAACGCAGGAACTTTAGATTTTTCAACTAAAGTTGTACGACCCTTACGGATCAACTGATTTGTTGTTGCCATTTGGCAATTCTCCCGTTAATAAAAAGCCCCAAAAAATACTACTTTTTGAGGGCATGCAATTGTAAGCGAAGACTTAAAATTGGTCAACAATATACGATCATCGAAAACATTTATTCATCGTGATTTGCGCAATTTTTCACCCACAAATAAATAGTTTATTTTTCAGAAGAATCTGCTGATTTTTTTGTAACTTTATCTACGGCTGCTGTTTTGGCTTTACGCGGCTTAGTTTTGGGTGCAGCTTTTTCCACTGGGACATCCTCCTGCTGTACAGATTCCAACACATCAAACTCATCTTTTTCAGCTAAAGCAGGTTTTTGCGCAGCCCCGGGTGCATGAGGCTCAACAACTTTCTCCGCAAGTGCCTCCAAACCTTCTGAGACTTTTTGTTCCTGCTCTACTTCCACTTCGGCTGCATCAGAGTTTTTAACTTGTGCTTTTTTGATGACTTTTACTGCGCGGATACTCTCATGACCTGCAACATCTATGGTCTGATCTAGTACCGGCTCAGCCAAATCAATATCTTTCGCCTTAATACCTTCTAGTAATTTAGGTGTTGCTTGAGCAAGCAACTCAAGAGAACGCTCATAGGCATGTAAAGGTGACAAGCTAATATCCTGATGCTGCAAAATATATTGGCGCGCATTAGAAAAGACTTGCTGTGCCTTCTGATTCACTTCATCCACTAAACGGCGACTATACACTACACTTACACCAACACTCGCCACAGGAGATAATCGTGATAGCTGATTTAACAATGAAACTTTTGGCATTTGATTGAGCCATGCCCACTTAAACTGACCATTTTCATCTAGTACATATTTTTTCAATGCTGCTGCATCAGTATCTGAACCCACCAATTGCTGCAATTGATGTAAATCACTATTTTGTAGCGTACTACTCAGAGCTTTTATTGCCATAAGCAAAGTTTGTTTTTCTGCAATTAAACTCAAGTCGACCTGTTTAAAAATAAACTGAACAATATCTTGGTCACTTTCTTTGCTTAAGTCGAAACCATAAGAACGTCCAACTTGATAAATCACTCGCAGAGTCATAATCAGTGAAGCAGGGATATCAATACTTGAACCAATGACACCTGTCGCACCTGTTAAAGCCCCTTGAATCGAAGCAATCCATTTATTTTGCTCACCCAGAGCCTGACTAATACGACGCGAACGATCGACATCTTGTGTCAACTCTTCTAAATCACGTACCCCAGCTTCATCCAGTACAGCATCTACAGATGAAATATCCGAACTAAAATGATTAAGTCGATCAAATAAATAATCAGAAATTTTGTCACTAAATTGAGGAGCAACAAAATTAGCCACATTATTTACAGTATTAAAATGTCGACCGAATAATTGTCTAGAAACATTTGGAACGTGTTCACGTAAGATTTGCTGAGGATTATCATATTTTTTTACATCAAATACGCCCGCTTGCCTTGACTGCCCCTCCAAGGTTTGACCATTTTTTTGAGGTTGAATGACCTTAGTTACGGATTCGGGTGCGACATGATTAATGATGGACACCCCAGTAGAACTGAACTTTTTAGCCACTCCAAAGGCGTTTGAGAGTAGACCTGCCGTTGGTTTATTATTCGTTTTCACCATTCCCTACCTCATTAAAACTATTCTTGAAATTATTGATAAATACTAGGTGTAGTCAAACTTTATCACAACTTGAATATGTATCTTTAAGTTAAGTTTTTTGCTGCAAAGTTGCAAATTAGCTCAGTCAACAATAGGCATAGGATTTGCCATAAGAATTCAAAAAGCTTTCTGCTATCATTATTCCAATCAAATTATATGAGTTCGCCTATTTAGAAAGTTTCCTTCGTATACTTTCTATAGCTTGCTCACACACTACCTATAAAGGATCTGTAGATGAAACGTGTTGTAATCACTGGTATGGGCATCAACTCATGCATTGGTAATACATTAGAAGATGTCACTCATTCTTTGCAAAACGGGATTTCTGGAACACGTTTCAACCCAAGTTATGCTGAACTTAATTTTAAAAGTCATGTCAGTGCGGCTGCAGAACAAAACTTTGACGGTATTGACCGCCGTTTAAAACGCTTTATGGGCGTATGCGCAATGTATGCATACAACTCAGCTTTGGCTGCGGTAGAAAATGCAGGCTTAACAGCAGAACAAATCGGTGGTAATCCACGTTACGGTATTGCGGGTGGGTCAGGTGGTGGTTCAACTGCATCTGTTGTTGAAATGAAAGAACTTCTAGACACCAAAGGTGCACGTAAAGTTGGTCCATTCTTTGTACCACGTAATATGACCAACACCATTACTGCAAACGTGGGTGTTGCATTTAAAATGCAAGGTATTGCACACACCATTACTAGCGCATGTGCAACATCTGCAGATGCCATTGGTTATGCATACAATTTGATTCAATTAGGCAAACAAGACTTAATGCTTGCCGGTGGTGGTGAAGAAGACCATTGGTCACAAAGTCTTTTATTTGATGCAATGGGCGCACTTTGTTCAAAATACAATGACACCCCTGAAACTGCTTCCCGACCTTACTCTGCTGACCGTGACGGTTTCGTGATCGCTGGCGGCGGTGGCTTTGTTGTACTAGAATCTCTTGAGCATGCTCAAGCACGTGGCGCAAACATTTTGGCTGAAGTTGTCGGCTATGCAGCAAACTCTGATGGTGCTGACATGGTTGCACCATCGGGCGAAGGTGCGACGCGTTGTATCCTTATGGCTTTAGAAGAAGCTAAACAACACGGCGTAGACAAAATTGACTATGTAAATACACACGGTACGTCTACTCCAGCAGGTGATGTCACTGAACTTAAAGCGATGGAGCGTGCTTTCGGTGAAGGACAAGTTCCTCCACTCAGCTCAACCAAGTCGATGACTGGTCACAGCCTCGGTGCTGCAGGTGTACAAGAAGCGATTTACTCTATTTTGATGATGCAAAATGACTTTATTGCACCAAACATCAACGTGACTGAACTTGACGAAGGCGCAAAACCTTTTGATATCGTACTTGAAAAACGTGATGCAAAATTGAATACTGTGATGAGTAACAGTTTTGGTTTTGGCGGTGTAAACGCTTGCCTCGTTTTCAAAAAATGGGAAGCATAATATAAAGTTTGCTGCTTTGGCGCTTCGGTGCCAAAGCACATACCCACCGCCCTTTTAAGGGTTAATATATGGATGCTCCATCAGATGCTTTCCTCTGGGTAAAAGCATTGCATATCATCGCAGTTGTTTGCTGGTTCGCAGCGCTATTCTATCTCCCTCGCCTTTATGTCTACCACGCCATGAGTGATGATGCTACGAGTCATCAGCGCTTTCAAATCATGGAACGCAAGCTATATCGCGGCATTATGTGGCCTGCAATGATTGCTACACTGATCACGGCGCACTTCCTCGTCGATTGGGGTGATGCAACACGACACTACCATGAAGCGCTTTGGTTCTATTTAAAAGTTGGATTGGTTGGACTATTGGTGATTTATCATTTTGTTTGTGGTTATTACCGTAAAAAGCTTATCGAAAATGCACATTATAAGTCGCATAAATTCTGGCGTTATTTTAATGAAATGCCCACTTTGATTTTATTTGCGGTTGTTATTTTAGTTGTAGTGAAGCCAAGCTTCTAAACGACTGTAAAAAAGCCCCTACTCATTGGGGCTTTTTTATTTCTATATCAAAATGTTTATATACAAAAACTACAACTGCACACAGCTATCTAAAATATTCCAATTGTGTGCTCTAAATTGCTCACGCGGATACGGCACTTCAGCACACAACATCCCCTCTTTCTTAAAGAAACGTCGACCGTGGCTATTTTGATTCAACTGCATTAAATCAGTCGCACCCTGATTCAACAAATTAAAAATCATAATTCGATCATTCAAAATGTGCCCCGCAAGTACATAGCGCTCCCAAGGCACCCACTCTATATTGGACAAAGTATTGCCCAAATAATTTTTGATATGCCAAGATGAATACTGTCCCTGTTTTTAACCACCCTGCATCCTAAACGAATCATAAGAAAGCTCAGATAGCTGTGCCGCCTCTTCATATTGCTTAAACAATTGATTTGCAGTTTGATTTGGCAAATACAACCAATACATCAAGGAGGTATTCCAGCCCGATGACTGCTGCACCTGATCCAACACCGCATATATGCCATAGGCTTCCAATTGTGCTGCTGAGCGCAAACTCAACTGACGAGTACTTAAAGGCTCCAAATAAACTACTTGTCCAGTCTTTAACTGCTCATTACGTATAATTCAAACATAACGTGCCAGCCAGCTTTGAATCAACATCCTTTCAACCAATGAGTTCGGGCGCTCAAGCATCTGCTGCAATCTTTGATATTCAGCCATATATGCATCCAGCTTATCCTCTTTATTTAACGCAATATTGATCTGATAAAGGATCGCCAACTGATTTAAATACTTAAAGTCTGGATATGCGGAATTGCTCGGCATACTTAAACTGCGGTATTGGTCTGCATGCTGCAACCATGTGTTAAAGCGCTGCAACGGCACCTTTTCTTGCTGTATCAGCGCACCGAGCACCTGATGATGCTCAACAACAAATGCGCTAGCTGCCTTAGGATCATCGACCAGCAATTGCTGAAACTCCGCAACTAAATTCGTCTGTTCTTCTGACCACTTTTCACGTGTTAGCTTCGCATTCAATGGCTGGCCCAATACATTCTGATGCTCTTGCCCCAACAAACTAAATGCCCAATCTTGATGATAACGATAGCGCCCAACATTCAATGCCGAAAACCGATCTGCGGCATTCAGCCCAAGCAAGTTAAAATACGGCTCTTGTGTGTAATTTGAATGATAAGAAATTTCAGACTGCTGCCACTTGAGCACCCGAGGATCAATACGCTCATCCCACCGCAGCCAAAGACAAAAACACACAACAACTGCAAGCAACAGCAAGAAAATAAAGATGATTTTTTGTTTCATTGATTTCTTATTTTGAATTATTTCAGCCGCATTATATTCAACTTCACCATTCACGCATACAAAAAAAAGCCATCACAAGATGGCTTTTTTTACTTTAAACACAAATATTTATGCAGGAATACGAAGCACCTGACCTGGGAAAATGTCATCGGCATTTTTTAGCAAAGGACGGTTTGCTTCAAAAATTTTATTGTATTGATTTGCATCACCATAAAATTCTTTAGAAATCTTAGAAAGATTATCGCCTGATTTAACTGTATAAAATTTACTTTCTGGTTCTGGCGTTGCTACAGTCAACTGATCATCCACTTGCGCCACATGATCAATATTCCCTACCGCCAAGATAATCTTTTCACGATCTGCTTGGCTTTGCACCTGACCTTTCACTGTTGCTAGATCTGAAGTCCCGTTATAACTCACAGACAAGCCAGTTACAGGTAAGCCCAGTGCTTTGATATGACCCAATAACTTATTGGCAATTTCTTGTGCAGATGGTTCAGAAGGTGTTGCTGGCGCTGCCTGAGGTTCTGCAGGCGCTGTATTTTTTTTACCAATACCTTTTACAAAATCAAAAAGACCCATGTTTTTCTCCGTTGTTTTTACTGTTTTAAATAATTTAACTATTGTTCAAACTCTATTTTTATAGCTAAAAAATAACCGCTTTTGAGTTGTTGTTGGTGACAGAAACGTAAGCTAATGTAAAAACAAAATATTCAGCATAAAAAAAGCCACCGAATGGTGGCTTTTTAAATCAGCATCGCTGAAATCTAAAATTAACCTAGTTTCTTAGAAACATAGTCAATTGCAGATTGTACAGTAGTGATTTCGTTTGAATCTTCATCAGGAATAGTGATGTCGAAATCGTTTTCGAAAGACATAACTAATTCAACTAGGTCTAGAGAATCTGCACCTAAGTCATCCATGAAAGAAGCTTCGTTTTTGATCTCGTCTGCTTTAAGACCAAGTTGTTCAGCTACTGCTTGTTTTACGCGTTGTTCGATATCGCTCACAGGAATTCTCCTCATTGCTTGTGGCGTTTTTAATGCCGTTAGTTTAATTGAATCTAAATCGTTTTGAAAGTTTATACTTGAGCGCTTAGCTCATGTATAAACCACCATTTACATGTAATACAGTTCCGGTAATGTAACTTGCCTTTTCAGAAGCAAGAAAACTTACGGCATTTGCGATATCTTGCGGCTCACCTAAACGGTTTAAAGCCACTTGATCACTCATCTTTTTACGAATTTCTTCGCTTAACTGCTCTGTCATTTCTGTTGCAATAAAGCCCGGAGCCACTGCATTTACAGTGATTTGGCGGCTTCCCATCTCTTTTGCAAGGCTGCGACCAAAGGCCTCAACCCCTGCTTTTGCAGCAGAATAATTTGCTTGTCCTGGGTTAGCAAAATGTGCAACCACAGAACTAATATTAATAATTCGGCCAAAACGTGCTTTGGTCATGCCCTTTAAAACACGTTTAGAAAGTCGATAAACGGCTTTCAAATGAATGTTGAGAATGTCATCCCAATCATCTTCTGACATACGAAGTAACAAATTATCTTTGGTAATACCCGCATTGTTCACCAAAACCAATACAGAACCAAAGTTTTGCTCAATGTCTGATACCAATGCATCAATTGCAGTTGCATCACGTACATCTAAAACTCTACCCGCACCTTTTTCAGCAAAAGCTGCAGATAATTTTTCCGCACCCGCTTCTGAAGTTGCAGTACCTACAACAAAATAACCGTCTTGAATCAATTGCTGAGCAATTGCTGCTCCAATCCCTCGGCTCGCACCTGTTACTAAAGCAACTTTGCGTTCTTGTGTCATGCAATTTTCCCTTCTGCCACTAAAATGGCATTCAGTGCATCCTCCATACGACCTTTCGTGTCGAGTGGGAATGCTTTTTCAATATTTGGCAAACGTTTTGCGAGATTCGCAAGGACATTACCCGGACCACATTCAGCAATGTACTGAATACCTTGGTCTTGCAAATACTGCATGGTCTTTGTCCACTGTACAGATTGGTATAACTGTGCAGTTAACGCCTGACGTAATTGCGCTACATCAGTCGCGATTTCAGCGCCTACATTTTGTATTACAGGTATAGTAGGCAGCTCAATGGCAGTTTGTTCCAATGCTGTCGCAAACTGTTCAGCAGCAGGTTTCATCAATGCACAATGCGATGGCACAGAAACCGGAAGTGCGATTGCCTTACCGCCATTTTCTTTAGCAGCAGCCATAACCGCTTCAACCATGGCTTTATCGCCCGCAATGACAACTTGACCTTGTGCATTGTAGTTTGCAGCATCTACTGAACCTTGGCCTTCTGCTTGAGCACAAAGTTCAATGACTTTGGCATCATCTAGACCCAAAATTGCCGCCATTGCACCTTGACCTTCAGGTACAGCACTTTGCATTAACTGACCACGTAGGTTCACCAGTTTAACGGCATCACCTAGGCTCATCGCACCTGCAGCAACCAAGGCGCTGTATTCACCTAATGAGTGACCTGCAAGGTATTTCGGTGCAACACCACCTAACTCCAACCACACACGCCATAAAGCAATACTGGCCGTCAGTAGTACAGGTTGAGTAAATTCTGTTTGGTTTAACCCTTCACCACTTTGCGCAATCTGCCAAAGATCAAAGCCAACTGCTTCTGATGCTTCTGCAAATGTTGCTTGCACACTACTAAACTGTTCTGCAAGTTCAGCGAGCATGCCGACTTTCTGTGACCCTTGACCTGGGAACACGAATGCAGTTTTAGTAGCTTGAGCTGCTTGCTCGAGTTGTTTAGCAGACATAAAAAAATCCTTTATCAAGACTGGTGAATTTATGCTATTTGGACATTTATTCAACACAATCCCATGTAAGCTTGTTTCAGGGACGGAAATTTAACACTTAATTTTTGTCTTGGTAATTGCCAAATGCAACAAAAAATCGGTACAAAAAAAGGGAGCTTAACGCTCCCATTTTTTCTACTAAGCTTGACGCTTAATACATCACCAATTATTCAGCAGATGCTTTAGCGAATAATTGACGACCACGGTAGATACCATCTTTAGATACGTGGTGACGACGGTGAGTCTCGCCAGTAGCTTGGTCTACAGTTAATGCATTCTCGGTTAAAGCGTCATGTGAACGGCGCATGTCACGGCGAGAGCGACTTTTACGGTTTTGCTGAACGGCCATGATGGCTCCTTACAAAGATCGAAAAAATGGATCAGAACAAATTCGATTGTCTTATACTCAAGAGTATAACACAAAAATTAGTTAAGTTTACCCTTCAAACCTGCCAAAACATCAAACGGGTTGTCCCGTTTTTCTTCAACAAGCTCTTCAGCGGCAGGTTGATGCTTATGTTCACAAGCGTCGTGCTTAGGTGACAAAGGCATCAACAATAACAATTCATCCTCTATCAGTGAGAGTAAATCAGCAGTCGCAGGTGCATCATATGAACCTTTGGTTGTTGCTTCACTTTCACCTAAAACGATGAAATCAGCATCCTCATCCAAGCGCTCTATCAGTGACTCGTCATCTACAAGAGCTAGATGAAAACTTAAAACAAGTGGAATCTCAACAGTATCCAGACAACGCTGGCATTCCATTGGAACATTTGTTTCAACATGACCATCTAGCCATACAATGCGATGATAAGCATCCATTGATAGCTTACAGTCTATGTTAATCAATTGATCATCAATTGATCCAACAGCTTCACGAGCAATACGAACAAAGCGAGATAATGGCAGTGTTCCTGACCATTTAAAGCCCTGTTCAGCCCATTTAAACGGCTCAATCTGTGCCGGAAAGGTATTTGCTGACATAATTAAGGCGGCAATTCTACAAATTCATCAGTACTCTGTCAAAGATTAAGATACAATTTTGTACTTATTTAGACAGACCATTTGGGTAACTTAAGTTATGCATCTGTTGCAGCCGCAAACAGAAGTGAATGTTTCATCACTTATGAGCACAATTTCAACGCTTGATTCTGACATTTCAACCGACCAAGTGCAACTCTCGGCTTGGGAGAAACTTTCCACAGAAACAGAACACGTCGAATGGCTCATCTTACACTTTAATCATTGGTTTTCCCACCTGAATGTGAGCTTAGTGAAAGGTGACTTTGAGCCCGAATACTTTCCTGCTGATTCAAACGGCCCTGCCCGTATTCAATTTGCTCATGGTTATTTCAATAGCGCCTTGCATGAAATTAGTCATTGGACTATTGCTGGTGATCAACGTCGTTTACTTCCCGATTTAGGCTATTGGTATGCACCTGATGGTCGTAGTAAAGAGCAACAAGCCCTCTTTGAACAGGTAGAAATTAAGCCGCAAGCGATCGAATGGTTATTTGCCAAAGCCTTTGGACGTAAATTTCGTGTCTCACTTGATAACCTTACTGGTGAAGGCGGTGATGGCAGTAGCTTTAAAGATAATGTCTATGCACAATTACAGGCTTATTTTAAGGGCGAAGCCAAACTTCCACGCGATGCTTGGCGCTTTATCCAATGCATTTGCCACTGTACACGTGCTGGCAAAATGTTACAGGCGAATGAATTTCAACGTGAAATGCTTGATTAAATTATACAATTTGACTGCATTTCACATTGCACAAAGCAAATAGACCGCGACATAATGTCTAGAGCTTTTAATAATAAGAGGAAAACGACATGTTGCATTTAAGAATACATCCGGAAAATCCTCAACCCCGTTTAATTACGCAAGCCGTTGAACGGATTCGTGCCGGCGATGTGGTGGTTTATCCCACAGATGCCGCCTATGCCATCGGTTGCCAGATTGGGAACAAAAATGCCATGGAACGCATTGCCCAAATTCGTCAGCTCGATGCTAAACATCAATATGCGATTATTTGTGCAGATTTATCTGACATTGCCACGTATGCCAAAGTCGACAATGCCATGTATCGTTTATTGAAAAATAACACCCCTGCGGTCACCACCTTTATTTTGCCTGCGACCAGTGAAGTTCCTCGCCGTTTAATGCATCCTAAAAAGAAAACCATTGGACTGCGTATTCCGAGCAATCCGATTTGCCAATTGTTACTCAAAGAACTCGGTGAACCTTTATTAACATCGACCTTAATTTTACCGGGCCAAAAAGAACCGATTGATGATCCTTACGAAATTGAACTGCAAATCGGCAAACGAATAGATGTATTAATTGATGGCGGTTTAGGTACTTTAAATACCACTAGCGTTGTAAACCTTGCAGGTGAATACCCTGAAGTGATTCGCCGTGGTGTCGGTGATGTCAGTGCCTTTGAATAGCATGTACTGTTAAATACATGCTGTATCCGATCAGAGGCACAGCATGTAAAAGTCCTCTGCTCAAAACGCGGTTAAAGCACCTTTCGATAAAGGAATCGACCTGATGACTTTATTTCAAATGTTACTAAAGCTGCAAAATGCGACAGACCTCAATGTCTCCGAACAAAACCGTCTTAATCATCTTGCTATATATGCCACTGAGCCTTGGACTTTAGAATCCACGGCTCAACTAAGGGCAGCATCTGATAAAAATTTAATTTCACCAATAGCGACAACACCGCCGCAGGCTTTTTCTTACTTTCTGCATGCATCAACGGTCAAATCGCTGTTTAAACGTAGAGCTAATCAAAATCTCTGCTCGCAAGCGCAGTGCCAACTCATCATCGAATTTGCACTTGAGCAAAGAGTCTTACCAACATACTCACAGCCTTGATAATTAGCTTTCGCTCAAACGCAATAAAGCTGCATAAATTCCTTTAAATGAATTTTCTGCTCTCCCTGCTCATCAAAATTATTTGTATCGAGCCAAGCTACGTAAGCTTGATACAACATTGGCCAATCCTGATCTAACATCGCAAACCAAGCAGTATCACGATTACGACCTTTCACTATCACATGTTGACGAAACAACCCTTCAAATTGAAAGCCAAAACGCAAAGCAGCATTTTTCGAAGGCGTGTTCAAGTCATCACACTTCCACTCCACCCGTCGATAACCTGCTGCAAAGCATGCTTTTAACAATAGATAAATGGTTTCTGTTGCTGCGGTTGATTGCTTCATTAAACTTGAAAAATAGACATTACCAATTTCGATGACAGCATGTGCTGGGCGCACATTAAGCAAACCAACCCATCCTACAATGGCATCACCAACCTCAATGACATAATGTATCGAACCGGCAAAATGAAAGGATTGCTGAAAATAATCACGCAATTGCTGCATGCTTTGAATTTGAGAATAAGGCAAATACGTCCAACAACTTTCATCAGGTTCTTGTTGTACTGTCTGCCATAGCCGCTGTAAAAGACTAACATCAAGCTGATCGGGCAACATCGGAATAAGTCGAACAGATTGCCCCTCTTCGGCTTTATACCTGAACTGGCTAGGTTCAAACTGCGCCAACGTCATCCCTACGGCCTGACCCCATTGATTATATTGTTGTGGCATAGCAAATATTCTTTTAGTCAATTCAATCAAATCATTTCATGCTGGACGCCCATCATCCAGATATCACAGCTTAAATGAGTTCATGGATTGATGAGTGTATTTTTTACAATTAACACAAGATGTGATCGATATCACAGCTTTAAAATTTTACATGTGCATAAATAAAGACTATTCCCTATAAATTTTAAGTTTTTTAACCAATTCAACCGTTCAGTAATTTCTTTAAACGCATTTTTCCATTACACTATTCCCTATAAATTTTGTGCTTTTACTTTCGATGTGAGATCGAAGCGAAAGCTGTCTGCATGCCTTTGAAAATTCGCGTGGCCTATAATTGCAATGAACCAAACTGTCCATAATTCTATGGAAGATGCTCCACACATTCGCGTTTTGGATGAGTGGCAAGAAGCTATTCCAGAAGATTTGTACATTCCACCCGCTGCATTTGAAATTCTATTAGAGCATTTCGAAGGACCACTCGACTTTCTGATTTACCTGATTCAAAAAAATGGCTTCGACTTATTACAAGTCGATATTGCCCCGATTGCATCCCAATATTTGTCTTATATGGATGCAATGAAATCCCTAGATATTGAATTAACCGCAGACTATATGGTGATGGCAGCCCTATTGGCCGATTTAAAATCGCGTCTATTATTGCCAAAACCTAAATCGACCGCGGCACATGAACAAGATCCTAAACAAGAATTGATTGACCGTTTAGAAACGTATTTGCGCATCAAACAAGCTTCGGAAAGATTAGGTCAAATGTCAGTGTTGGATCGAGATACATTCGATACCAATGTCAGTTTAGGAACAATAGTCGAAACCAATGATGGCTATGACATTCAATTACTTCGTGATGCCATACTCTGTGTCTTTAATCGACCAGAACCGGTTACCCACCAAATTTTACAAGAACCTGTCTTACTCGAAGAACGTATTGCTTATATTGAAACTAAGCTTGAGTCAGGTGAAGTATTAGATTTTGCGGACTTACTCAAGCCAAGCCAAGGCCGCATGGGTGTTGTTGTGACATTTATGGCTGTGTTGGAACTGACACGCCAACAAAAAGTTCAAATTGTCGCATCAGGTGT
Organism: Acinetobacter sp. YH16042; assembly: GCF_013417245.1. Lineage (NCBI taxonomy): Bacteria > Pseudomonadati > Pseudomonadota > Gammaproteobacteria > Moraxellales > Moraxellaceae > Acinetobacter > Acinetobacter sp. YH16042. The sequence continues at coordinate 68,932 of NZ_VPEJ01000014.1, read as the reverse complement.
AGAAGCACCGCTTGCAATTCAGGGAGCACGTGCATGAACACTGAACTTAAACAAATGACTGCGGTGTCTTCAGAAGATAATCTGCATGAGATTTTGATGCAGCTTGAAGCCATTATTTTTGCCAGTGAAGCGGCGGTAAGTATTGCCCGTTTAAAAGAGGCTTTCCAAGACCGTTTCAGTAAAACCGAATTACGCCAATATTTGCAGCAGCTTTCAATGCTGCAACACGGCAGATCAATTGAACTTGTTGAAACCGCTCAAGGTTTCCGTTTTCAAGTACGTGCAAAATATCGTAATATTATTGCACAGACCTGGCCTGAACGACCAACTCGTTTATCGCCATCCTTGCTCGAAACTCTTTCTGTCATTGCTTACCATCAACCGGTAACCCGCGCAGATATTGAGCAAATCCGTGGGGTGACCAACAATAGTCAAATTTTACGTACGTTATTTGACTGGAACTGGATTAAAGAATCTGGTTTTCGTGAACTCCCAGGACGACCCGCGTTGTTAGTTACAACGCCTCAATTTTTAAATGCTTTTGGTCTAACCTCTTTGGGCCAATTGCCTCCCCTGCAGGATGCCAAGGAAGCTTTTATGGCCCTCGATGCGAATGCACCGAAGTCATAAATAGGTGAACTGTTGATGATAATTTCTAAGGTTATGCTGTCATGAGTGAAAAATTGCAAAAGGTGCTCGCACGCGTTGGTTTGGGTTCTCGCCGTTATATGGAAGAAGTCATTGCCGCTGGTCGTGTAAGCGTAAATGGGCAAGTTGCCCAAGTGGGTGAACGTATTGAACCGGGTGATGAGCTTCGCATCGATGGTCGTAAAGTTCAGTTCCAAATTGAAGACGAAATTCGTCGCCGTGTGTTGATTTACTATAAACCCGAAGGCGAAATTTGTTCACGAAATGACCCTGAAAACCGTCCAACGGTATTTGAACAATTACCTCAAATTACAGGTGATCGTTGGGTGATGGTGGGTCGTCTAGATATTAACTCTACAGGTCTATTGCTGTTCACGAATGACGGTGAACTGGCGAACCGTTTAATGCACCCTTCTAGCGAAATCGAACGTGAATATGCCGTTCGTGTCATGGGTGAAGTCACTCCTCAATTAAAAAACAACATGTTACAAGGCGTTGTTTTAGATGATGGTCCAGCAAAATTTGAGTCATTCTCTGAAATTGGTGGTGACGGTATTAACCGTTGGTATCAAGTGGTCGTAAAAGAAGGTCGTAACCGCGAAGTTCGTCGTATTTTCGAATCTCAAGGCTTAAAAGTGAGCCGTCTTTTACGTACACGTTATGGTTCAGTAATTCTGCCACGCGAACTGCGTACTGGTCGCTGGATCGAGCTAGATAAACAAGATATCGACAACTTGACCAAGTCTGTTGAGCTTAAACCACGTCAAGGTACTGGCCTGTTTGGTATGGCGAAACGTCGTACTGAACGTATGCAAGACAAACCAATGGCTGCACGTCGTGGTGGTTACTTACGCCAACAACGTCGTGACAGTGACGAAAACCAGCCACAACAAAGCAATGGTTATCAAGATAACCGTGGCGAACGTCGTACTGGTCGTACTGAAGGTGGTTTCCAAGGCAATGGATTTAACCGTTCAGAGCGTCGCAACGACGGTTTCAACAATAACCGTAATGATCGCAACAGTGAAAACTTCGGTAACCGTGAACGTCGTAACGACAATTTTGGCAATCGTGAGCGTCGTAATGACTCTGTGCCAAGTCGCGCATTTAGCGGAAACAACAAAGGCTTTAAGAAATTTTAATTTCTTAAGTATAAAAAAACCGCTCATTTGAGCGGTTTTTTATACCAACACTAAACAAATTGTTCAGTGGTTTGTGGAATCGCATTCAGCAAACGCTTGGTATATTCATGCTGAGGTGATTGATACAACTCATCCGAGTTTGCAATTTCAACGATATCACCATGGTTCATCACCATGATTTGGTCAGAAATATATTTCACCACAGATAAATCATGTGAAATAAAGATATAACTCAAACCAAATTCATCTTGTAAATCTTGCAATAAATTCAGAACTTGGGCTTGAACCGAAACATCTAGGGCAGAGACAGACTCATCACAGATCAAAATTTCAGGCTTTAAGGTCAAGCATCGTGCAATGGCAATACGTTGACGCTGACCACCAGAAAACTCATGTGGATATCGATAAAATGCTTGGGCAGGCAAACTGACACGCTCTAGTAAATCAAACGCCATTTGCTCTCGTTCTGCATCATCCTTCCCTATCTGATGCACTTGCATCGGCTCCATCAGAATTTGACCCACCGTAAAACGTGGATTAAGCGAAGCATATGGGTTTTGGAAAATGATCTGTATTTTGCGCTGATATTGGGTAAATTCTTTTTCGCTCATCGCCAAAATATCATGACCTTCAAACAGCGCCTGACCACCTGTCGCTTCCTGTAGACGCATCAGTAAAAGGCCGATTGTGGTTTTACCTGAGCCAGATTCTCCAACCAACCCGAGCGTTTTACCTTTCGCCAGTTGAAACGAGACACCTTTGACCGCCTGATATTCATCCTTACCAAATAAACCCTTGCGGCTATAAAACGATTTTTTCAGGTCTTTGACATCTAAGATAATCTGTTCATTACCTGTGAGACCACGCGTTCGTTGTCTACGGGTTTCTTCTGACAAATGCACATCCTCAATCAGCTCATCACCATTTTGACGCATAAAATCACTGATCATCGGTAATTTATAAGGACGTTCTGACATCTGCGGACGACACTTAAGCAAAGCTCGAGTGTAGATATCTTTAGGATGATCCAGCACTTCATTGACCAAGCCTTGTTCACGGATTTCTCCATGACGCATGACAATCACCTGATCGGCAATTTCGCTTACCAATGCTAAATCATGCGTAATGAATAGCATCGACATCTCACGTTTCTTTTGCAAGGCTTCAAGTAAATCTAAAATTTGCTTTTGAATCGTCACATCAAGTGCCGTGGTTGGCTCATCGGCAATCAATAACTTCGGCTCACATGCAATCGCCATAGCAATCATGACACGTTGCTGTTGACCACCTGACATTTGGCTAGGATAGGCATCAATTTTCGTTTCAGGAGAAGGAATACCCACTTCCTTCAGTAATTCCAAAGTCCGTGCTCTTGCCTGCTTACGTCCCATACCTAGATGAAGTCGTAATACTTCGGCAATTTGATCACCCACCGTAAAGACGGGATTGAGTGACGACATCGGTTCCTGAAAAATCATCGCAATATCTTTACCACAGATATTACGCATTTCTCTTGGAGACAGACTCAGTAAATCCTGCCCTTCAAAAACTATTTTACTGCTTGCATCTATACGGCTTTGATCACGTGGCAGCAGCCCCATGGTTGCCAACGAGGTCACCGACTTGCCACTGCCAGATTCTCCCACAAGCGCCACAGTTGTATTGGCAGGAATGTCAAAAGATATTCCTTTGACCGTTTCGATATAGCTTTTATCTTCGGCTTTAAAGCTCACTTTCAGGTTTTGAACACTGAGGAGCGTTGGTTTAACAGTTTGATTTTGTTCCGTCATCCTTTACTCCTCCTTATTTCAATTTTGGATCTAATGCATCACGCAATGCATCAGTAAACATTGAAAATGCCGTAACCAAAACCGCCATCGCTACAGATGCTGCGATAAGTTGCCACCATTTACCTAAAATCAATTCACTTTGTGCTTCATTAAGCATACTTCCCCATGACACAACCCCAACAGGAACACCAAATCCCAAGAAGCTCAAAATCACTTCTGACTTAATAAAGGCCACCACTAAAATCGAGATTTGCACCAATGCAATATGACTGACGTTCGGAAAGATATGCACAAAGATGCGTCGGAAATGACTCACCCCTATCGCTTTGGCAGCGAGTACATATTCACGCGAAGTATGTTTCATATACTCTGCGCGAATCAGACGATACACCCCCGTCCATCCAGTAAGCCCTAGAATGAGGACAATCGATAAGATCCCCTTTTGCTGTAGTACAGCAGCAATCGCAAGAACCAAGAGCAAATACGGAATCGAGGTAAAAATGTTATAGAACCAGTTTAAAATATCATCAACCCAACCACCAAAGTAGCCAGAAATTGCCCCTAAAATTGTCCCAATCACGACAGCAAGTAATGCAGCTACCACGCCAACAATAATAGATGTTTCAGCACCCTTAATGGTTTTTTGCAGGACATCCTGCCCCCATTTATCCGCACCAAACGGTAAAGTTTGTTTTAGCTCGCTTTGTTGATCTAACAAATGACCACCCAATTGCTGATCAATCGCCTTCATATCTTCTGCTAATGGATCGACAACGCCATAGTAGTCAATTGCATTGGCACCACCTTGCTCAGTCGCAATCTCTGCATTCAGTTCAGCAATTACATCCTTTAAAGGATCAACAGGATTTTCAGGCAATGCCATATCTTCTGCTGATGCTTTGGTTTTGGCTGTTTCATTGAGTTCCGCCCCAATAAAACTTGGAGGTGCATAACTAACTGCCACTTCTTTATTCCAATTGGATGCAACCACGCCTGTCATCGACAATAGCAACACCACGAAATAGCACAGTACAACGAACAACGACACCATCGCTAATTTATCGGCCTTTAGGCGTCGCATCGCCAACTTCCACAAGCCAGTCGATGCAGGTGTTGATGCCGTTGCTTTGGTCTTATTGAATATTCCTAGCATAGGCCACCTACTTCAACTGAACGCGAGGATCGACAAGTTTATAAATCAAATCCGCGATTAAGTTAAAAATCATTGTAGCCGCTGCAACGTAGACTGTAATCGCCTTAATGACAGGGAAGTCACTGCGTTCAACAGCAATAATGACTTCACGACCAATACCCGGAATACCAAAGAATCGTTCAATCAGGAAAGCGCCTATCAGCAGTGCCGGTAGACTCGACATGACATCGGTAATAATTGGAATTGAGGCGTTACGCAGTACATGTACACCTAAAATACGGCTTTCACCCACACCTTTTGCGCGCGCAGTTCGAACATAGTCTTGATTGACTTCATCCAATACAAAACTGCGGTATAAGCGCAAAGTTGGCGCAATACTTACCACCAACATAATTAAGATAGGCAATAAACCGTATTTAAATAAGTTTTCGCTAAAGTGATCACTCCAGCCTTGAACCGGAAACCAACTCAACTGATATGCAAAAACGTATTGGAAAACAATAATGTAAACCAAAATACTAATCGACATACCAATCGTACAAAGCATCATAATCATACGATCGGTTAATGTGCCACGAACTGAAGCCACAGCAAGTGCCAAACCAATTGAAATGATCGTTTGCAAAATAGTTAAAGGAATTAAAATCGTCAGTGATGGTCCTAGTCGGGTCAAAATAATATCTGACACCGACTCACCTGTACTCCAACTCATTCCATAATCAAAAGTTAAAATTTGCTTAATGAAGATCCACAATTGGACATAGTAGGGTTGATCAACCCCCAACTGTTGACGGATGTTTTCAATTTGCTCTGGGTTCGACATTTTGCCTGCTAAAATATAAGCAGGGTCCCCACCTACCCAATTAAATAAGAAGAATATGAGCAGAACAACCCCCAACATCGTTGGGATCATCTGCCATATACGCCGTATGATATATGCCAGCATAAAGTTGTCCTTACTTCACTCGTTGTCCAGTAATTTCATCAAAGAAAGCTTTGTTATCAGGTTTACGACCTAAGAAATCATGTACCAATTTTTCTGCTTCATATTGACCACCTTGCGACAAGATCGTTTTACGGTAGCGTTGTCCCACTTCAGGGTTATTTAGGTTATCTCCGAAAGCAGACAACATATCGAGTGCCATCACTTCAGACCACATATAGCCATAATAGCCAACTTGATAACCGCCCATGATGTGGTTGAATTGTCCTGGGAATTCGGTACTTGGGACATAGCCTAAAGCTGTCTCGCCTTCCATTTTCTTCCAAACATCTAAAGGTTTAACACTCAAAGCATCTGATGAGTGAAGTGCCATATCATATTTTGCATACAAGGCTTGACGTGCATAATGTAAACCACGTCCATAGCTATGAACTGCTTTTAATTTATTAATCAGTGCATCATCTACAGGTGGACACGTTGGATTACAGTAATTTGCGAGTGTAGATAAAGTTTCTTTACGACGCGCCCATTCTTCATACATTTGTGAAGGCGCTTCTACAAAGTCGCGCTCTACTGAAGTCCCCGATTGGGATGCATAGCGTGTATTCGACAAAATACCGTGTAAAGCATGACCAAACTCATGAACAAAGGTTTCAAGTTCATCACTATTTAAACCTTTACGGTTAAAGTTGGTCACTAAAGCAGAAATCGGTTTACGCTTAGTCAAGGTACTACCACCTTTTACGCCCCAAACAGCTGCATGACCGTACTTCCCTTCACGTGGGTATTTATCGATATATAAACCACCAAGCAGCTCACCGGTCTTTTTATCTTTTACATCATAATATTCAACTTCTGACTGCCAAACATCAACTTTCGCAGGCTTAAATTCAATGCCATAAAGGTCAGATGAAATGGCAAAAATCCATTCTTGAGATGCTTGGGTTGGGAAATAGTCACGCAATTTTTCTTGATCGATTTGATACTTTTCTTTGCGAAGTTTTTCACTCCAATAACTCTCACTCCAGCGATTGATTTCAGCTTTTTCGAGTGGAATTTTCAGGCTTTTCGCTTTGAACTCACGTAAAGTCTCAACTTCTTTTTTCTCTAAAGGTGCCACCGTTTGATGAACATCGGCTAAGAACTTATTTACTGTTTCAGGGTCTTTTGCCATACGCTGTTGCAACACCCATTCGGCATAGCTTTTTTTACCAAAGAGCTGTGCAATTTCATAACGTAAATCCATTGCTTGCTTTAACAATACTAAGTTTTTCTCAGTACCACGACGCGTGAATGCAGTTTGGTAACGCTTACGCGCATCATCACTTTCTGCTAGTTCCATAAATGGACGGTATTCTGGGTATTCAAAACCGAGCAAATAATTGCCCTTTTCATTTTTCTTTAAGCTCGAAATATAGCTGTCTGGCAAGCCTTTCAACTCCGCCGGTGTAAACTCCAGTTTTTCTTTATTATCTCGTACATTACGCGCATATTCTTGTTCAATTTTTGCCAATTCATCAAAGATAGCTTTCAAACGTGCACGTTTTTCAGGTGTAAATTGCACCCCTGTATTTTCAAAACCATCCAAGATGTCTTGACGCATTTTTTTATCAATTTCGTCATTGGTTTTGAGTTTTTTAATTTGCTCATAAAGTTTTGGATTTTGATAAACCGAAGTTTGAAACTCCATAATTTTAATTTCACAATCTTCCGCAGCCTTACGTAAAGCCTCATCAGGATCGACGTTGCTATATAGTCCGATTGGTCCATAAAAATCTTCAAATTTGGCAAAAATTTGATCCCACTCCGCCAAAACAGGTGCTGCTTTTGCATTATTTTTTATCTTTTTTTGCTCAAATGCCGCTAAATCTGTTTTCACTTGCTGAATTTTGGCATCACACAGCGCAGGTATTTCTTTGGCTTGGAACTTTGGCAAAGTACTCCGTATTGAATCTTCGGCTTGAACGAATTGGCTAGCGCCGATCATCAACATACTGAGGGTGGTGAGTTTCAAAGCTTTATTTTTCATAATTTCTCCAGTTTTGTTCCATTTTATTTTTTCGGGTCAATATCGATGTACATCCATTCTGTTGCCAAAATTGGATGCTTTTTATAACCAATCACGCGTGGTTGCGACAACACACTACGGTAACGTGCATAATTAATTTGGACAGGCATGTACACTTCTAATATGCGTGACATTTTCCGATAGACTGCATCACGCTCCGGTCCCGGTTTCATACGCTGTGTCTGTTCATATAAGCGGTCATATTCAGGTATTTTTGAACAGCCGTTGTTGGTGACATTGATATTTTTGCCATAGAACAATTGCATAAAATTGTCTGCATCTGGATAATCTGCGATCCATGCAGATGCTTTAAACATGGTTTTACACTGTTTTTCGGCTTTTAACGCTTCTGCAAATGGCATCGACTTTGTTGTCATTTTAATTTTAATGCTATCTAAAGTTTTCTTCCAAAATTCGCCCAACTGCTGACTACGGCTACTATTGCCCGATATCGTCATTTCAATCGTAAGCGGTTTACCATTCGGTTGAGTACGCCAGCCATCTGCGCCGACTTTATAGTTATAACGATCGAGCAATAAATTTGCCGCTTTGACCGAATATGGAATACTCGACTTATAATTCGGGTCATAGCCGACAACACCGAGTGGAATTGGGCTTTGTAATTTTTGTGCATCACCATTCATCAAAATTTTGATTTGATTATCTGCTGAATAAGCCATCGCCATTGCACGACGTAATGCAATTTTTTCTTTACTAAAACCACCAACCACAGGGTTTTGCATATTCCAATAGTGATAGTCGATAGAGGGGTCAGAAATGCGCGACATTTGGATGCCTTTTTTAGCCAACTCAGGCTTTAGCTCTCCATCTTTTAAGGCTTGTACCGACAAATCTCCATCGAGCACCAACAAATCAGCTTCATTTTTTGCAAAGGTCAACCAACGTGATTGTGATTCTTCCATCACCTGAATATCAATCACACCAATTTGTGGCATTTTTTTGCCTTGCATGGCTTTTACGATCTTTTCATCTTTGGCATCTGATGCCTTGAAGTCCCAGACAAAACCACGATAGTTGGGATTGGCCTTTAAAATAATTCGTGAGCCAGGTGTCCAGCGCGTCAAAATATATGGCCCTGTACCCACCGGTTTACCCATCACAAAACCCGCTTTGTCTCGATATTTTTCGACCACTTCACGTGCCATAGCCGATGCAGGTTGATGAGCCAATAACATTGGAAAGTTTTGATCTGGAGAATTTAAACGAATGACAAGGGTATAACGATCAGGAGTTTGTATGCCATCAATGGGTGCATCATAATCAAACTTACCTGTTTTTTTCGCCTTATCTAAAACCTTCTCCATGCCTAAAATGCGGCCATCGAGTAGCCAACTGTTTGGTGAGCGAAGTTGTGGATCGACTAAACGTCTAAAGGTATATGCATAATCAGCCGAGGTTAACTCTCTTTTTTTGCCCTTAAACACAGGATCATCAGCAAAATAAATGCCTTTTTGCAGGCGAATGGTATAAGTCAAACCATCTGCACTGATTTCTGGCATCGCAGCCGCCGTTTTAGGAACCAACTTTGCCGGTGATGCTAAATAGTCATAGGTATATAAGGTTTCAAAGATTGAGGTATTCACATGTGCAGAATACAGATCATGTACGCCAACTGGGTCAAAACCTGTTTCTGCGACAGGGAAAATATGACGTAAAACTTTATTTGGATCTGCTGGATTCTTTGCCATTGCTAATGTCGGCATCGCACTGAATAGCACTCCCCCCATCAAACACGCTGTAGCAAATTTGGTTAGCGTAAAATTCGAATTTCGCTTCATTGTAATCCTGACTCAATTATTTTTTACTAGGCTGAATATCGAGATATTGCCAACTGGTGTTCATCATTGGATGTGTTTTATACCCCTGAATTTCAGGGTGAATTAACCAATTACGAATCCGTGTAGAATGGATAATCCAAGGGTTATCCGCTTCAATTTGACGGTTCATTTTTTCATAAAAAGGTTCACGATCTTTAGGTTTCAACACAATTGCTTGTTTATATAAAGCGTCATAAGCTTTAGATTGATAACAACTTAAATTCCCTTGTCCTGAATTTGGCCCATATAGTAATTGAGCAAAGTTCTCCCCTTCAGGATAATCTGCAATCCACGCTCCTGACCACATCATATATTTACATTGCATTGCTTCTTTTAAATTATCAGCAAAGTTACTGACCTTAAACTGTACCCGTATCCCAATGGCATCGAGATTTTTTTTCCACAACTCAGATTGAATCACCGATTTAGAGCTATTTTCAGTATTTATTTTTAAGGTCAACGCTTTACCATCGGGCAAGGTTCGATAACCATCAGCACCTTTCTTATACCCAAATCGATCCAGTAATTTATTGGCCAGCAATGGGTTATATCCCAAACTGCTGCGATATTTTGGATTAAAGCCACTCACACCTTCTGGCAAAAACATTTCAGCCTTTACGGCCTGCCCTTGATATAACTGTTTAATCGCTTCAGCTTGATTGTATGACATGCTGATAGCACGGCGTAACGCAATCTTTTCAAGGCTTTGACCACCGACAAGCGGGTCTTGCATATTGAACATGCTGTAGGTGATTTCAGCATCTTTATTTGGATAATGCTTAATGCCGAGCTTTTGCATATCAGGCTTAAGTTTATTTTGCGAATCTAAGGCTTGCGGTACTGCATTTGAGGTCAATTTATCAAAATTCAGCTGCCCTGTTTTAAATGCTAACCACCGTGACTGTTCTTCTTCAATAATACTGACGGAAACTTTGCCGATTTGCGGCATTTTCTTCCCGTTCATTTCTTTAACTAACTGATTGTCCCAAGCTGTGCCTGTCGATTTAAAATTCCAAACAAAACCACGATAATTCGGGTTTGCAACCAGTTCGATCTTGCTACGTGGCACATATTTACTGAGCTGATACGGCCCCGTTCCTACAGGATGTTGTGCAATTTTATTGCCATAAAATTCAACAACTTCTTTTGAAACTGCTCCAAACGTAACATAGGCCAAAATATATTGAAAATTATAGTCAGGGCGCGTCAAAGTAATTTGCAACGTATAAGGATCTATCGCTTTTAGGCCGGCAATTGCCGCATTGTAATTAAATTTCCCAGACTTCTTTGCATCCGCAACGACCGCATCCCCCCCTAAGATCTTGCCATCAATAAATGAATAGGTCGGAGAACGATTAGCCGGATCTAAAATTCGTTGAATCGCGTAAATGTAATCCTGCGCAACCAGCTCGCGTTTCTTTCCCTTAAAGGCAGAATCATCTGAAAAATGGATACCTCGTTTGATTTTGAAGGTATAGACTTTTCCTTCTTGTTCAATCTTTGGCATCGCTTCAATGGTATTTGGGACAAGAACGACAGGACGTGCTAGATAGTCATATTTCAATAAGGGTTCAAAAATCGCTTCCGCAATATTGCCACTATAATAATTATAGGTTTTGACCATATCAAAACCATCATCCGGTGCTTCAAATGCAATATTTAAAACTTTATTCGATTGTGCAGAAGCTTGAACCTCGGCCATCATCCCTGTTGAAATTAATAATGCAAGGAGCGCTATTTTAAATTTTCTAGTTTCCAAACCTTTTCCTTTCTGATGATTTTTTAATAATACAAAGCCGCAAGCAGACTTTAAATAAAGCCACCCTCACTAAAATAAAATGAACCAGTTTAAATTAAGTTTTAAACGTAGAACTTAATACACTCATTAATATAAAGCGAAATTCATGCCACCACTCCTTGGTTGAAAGTTATCTGAATTAAATATCCTTTTAAATTCATTTTTTAAGATAAATTTATACTAATAGCGACTTTCCGAGTAAAGCTCGTTTTTATCAAAAATTCAACTCTTGGATGTGTACTCATCCATGCACATTCTGCACAAATATAATACATTCCTGATTCATAATGGATCATGTTCAGATGAAATGACAGACAACAGACAACTAAGCCACTGAATTTATGGTTTTTATTTTTTATTTATTTCTCTTATTAGCCTTATAAATCAAACACATAAATATGAATTAAATCACACTTTTTATGGTTTAATTTGCACCTAATCATGTTTTTAAATTTTTTTTTGATCAAATGTTAAATTCCCAATAAACCCCAATCAAAAGGATAACTTTAAAAAAATATACTTACCGTTCATCTTAAATTTCTCCAATTTAAAATCAATAATGTAGATATTTATCAGTATTTTATATTTGAAAATATAATTTAAATATAAATATGGCACTTGAATTGCTTAAAAAGAATCAAGCAATATCGCTAACTACAACAAAAAGGAATACTTTTACTATGAAAGAGAAAAAAAATGCTAAATCTGTGGGGGGCACACCATTTAGCAAAACAATACTTAAATTAAGTACTCTTAGTTTAAGTATGCTGTGTTTATCTTTAGCGCATGCAGCAGAAACAAATGAAGAAGAAACAGTTAAGCCAACAAAAGTAGCCAAAGTAACTGTGACTGGTTCATCCATTAAAGGGGTTTCTACTCAAAGTTCTTCACCTATTACGGTGATTAAAGTTGAAGAATTAACTAAACAAGGGGTTACAACGACTGAAGAAGCCTTAATAAAAATTAGTGCGAACCAAGCGGGCTACAGTACAGCGCAAAACGTTGGTGCAAGTAATACGTCAGGCTCAACAGCGAACTTACGTGGCCTAGGATCAGATAAAACCCTTGTCCTACTTAATGGACGTCGTTTGGCTTATAGCCCATTTAGTACATCTGAGACCAACTTAAATACTATTCCGCTTGCAATGGTTGAACGTATTGAGGTTTTACGTGATGGTGCCTCTGCAACTTATGGTGCAGATGCAATTGCAGGTGTAATTAACTTTATTACCAAAAAACAATACACAGGCTTAGGTATTAGCGGTGGTTTACTCAAACCAGAAGATAAAGGCGGCGAAGAATACGATGTTTCGATTTTTGGTGGCTATGGCGACTTAGATGAACAAGGTTTTAACGTTTATGGCGCAATTGACTACCGTAAAGCCAAAGAAATTATGGCAAAAGACCGTAAAGTCAGCCGTCGTGGTGGCCTTCTACCTGAGTTAGGTATCGATGCTGGTTCAGCAAATGGCTTCCCTGCTAACTTTCTTGATCCAAACGGCGGGCCCTTAGATGCAGACGGAAATCCTGAAGGTGTATTAGCGAACCCGTATGGTGGTGCAGCCAATTGTAATAATTTAACCAATGTCACTGAAGATGGCGGACTCTGCTTCCTCAATACGCAAGCTTTAATTGGTATTCAGCCAGAAACTGAGGACTTGTCTGCAATTGGTCGTGCAACCATCAAACTTAGCGATAACTTCAACGCTATTGGTGAATATGTCTATGCAAAAAGCAAAGTGACGACTTCTATTGCTCCAGACGTCTACAGCCGCTCTGTCACGATTCCTAAAAGCAGTCAATATTATCCAGGCGAGGGTATTACCCCTGGTGTAGATGGTCTAAGTGGTGATCCATTACAACTTTACTTACGCTCTCAAGCGGGCAACCGTGTTTCACAATCTATCAATGAATCACATCGTATTTTTGCCGGACTTGAAGGTGAAGCATACGGTTGGGATATCAACGGTGGCGTAACTTACGCAAAAGGCGAAGCATCAGATAGCTTTGTAAGTGGATACTTAAATCGTAACAAACTACAAGAAGGATTAAATGACGGCACAATCAACCCATTTGGTCCATCTGCAGATGCTAACGTTTGGAACGCATTAAATGTGAGTGGTACAACAAACGAAGCAACACTTGATTCCACAACATTTGACTTTACCGTGAGCCGCCCGATTTACACCTTACCAGCTGGTGATGTTGGTTTTGCATTTGGTGGAAGTTTTACAACTCAAGATTGGGAAGCAAAAGTAAACTCTGAGTTAGTACGCCTTGTACCGGGTAGTGGTATTGACCCTGATAAACCTCTGAGTAAAGGTGACCGAGATATTACTGCCGCTTTTGCTGAGCTTCAAATTCCAATTACCAAAACAATTGAAGCTCAACTTGCAGCACGTTATGACGACTACAGCGATTTTGGCGACACTTTCAATCCAAAAGTCGGTATTCGTTGGGAACCAATGAAGCAACTTATGTTCCGTAGTACCTACAGTACTGGTTTCCGTGCTCCAAGCCTTTGGGAAATTAATGCGCAACAAAGTAAAACCTACACTGGCGCAAAATATAACGACCCTGTCCTTTGTCCAGGCGGTAATCCAACTTCACCTCAATATCAAACCGAATGTAATACTCAGTTCTACCGTATGCAAGGTGGTAACCCAGATCTTCAGCCAGAAGAATCTAAAACATTTACCGCAGGTTTTGTTTACGAACCAATTAAAAACTTAGTTTTAGCTGTTGATTATTACAACATTGAAATTGAAGAATTAGTTGGTCAAGTAGGTGAAACTTCAATTTTTGAAGATCCTGAGAAATATGCTTCATTATTCGTGCGTGGTGCCGATGGTCGTATTGAATACATCAATACCATTCTAATGAATACAGGGGGTATTAAAACTCAAGGTATCGACATTAGCTTAGATTATCTTTCACCATTAACCGCGACAGGTCGTTTTGGCTTTGGCATTAATGGTACCTATGTCATCAAAAATGACTACCAAGAAGAAAAAGGCGGTGATTGGGAAGGCTTAGTAGGTGTGTATGACGACCCTGCTGTTTTACGTTGGAAGCACACAGCGAACCTAAATTGGAGCTATGAAAACTGGAAAATCATCTTCGAACAACAGTTCTTCCGTGGCTACGATGACCAAAACCAAATCGGCGAAGAAAAATTTGATAAACACCGTGTGCCTGATTACACACTGTATAACGTTGCAGGAACATACAGTGGTTTCAAAAACTTAGAAATCACTGGTGGTATCAAAAACCTATTTGCTGAAGAGCCTGCTGCATCGAACGTATTAGATAACTTCCAATATGGTTATGACCCTCGTTATAGCGATCCTACTGGTCGTACATTCTATGTCCGTGGTACTTACAAGTTCTAAAAGCTAAATTTGCCAGTACGATTCCAACTGGAATTGTACTGGCACTATTTATTTAATTAATTAGTCAAACATAAAAAAATGCAAAAAACACTTATATCTCAAGTGCCAATTTCACTATTGATTGTTTGTCTCACATTTCAGGAGTAGTAATGGGCAAAAGCTTTTCCGAATTAGAAAATAATTCCGGCAAACGCCTGATCGGAATTGGGGCAGTCATTCTTCTGCATCTCATTGTACTCTACGGATTAATTACTGGCCTGTCCAAAAAAGGTGAGAAAACTGTAGAAGAACCTGTTGAATTAATCATTATTCAAGATAAAAAACCTGAGCCAGAAAAACCGAAACCAATTGAAAAACCACCTGAACTACCAAAACTCGTTAAGGAAGTGCTCAAAACACCAGACCCTCAACCTGAACAAAAGGTTGTTGAAAAAGCTGCACCAACACAAACAGTTAAAGCCGTTTCAACACCTACGCCTACAGCCTCTCCATCTCCTAGCCCTGTTGCAGAACCTGCACCAGTCGCTGCGGCAGCACCCGCTCCTGCCCCTGCTCCAAAACCAGCTGGGGAAACACGTGGTGCATCTGAGGGAAGCGTTGGATGTAAAGAACCAGATTACCCTCGTGAAGCTGCAATGGCAGAAGAAGTAGGAACTGTCCGCATCTCTGTATTGGTTGGGCCTGACGGCAGTGCGAAACAAGTGAAGGTCAAAAAATCGAGTGGTACTAAATCTCTAGATAAGGCTGCTAGCAAAGCATTCAGCTTATGTACATTTAAGCCTGCACTCAAAAATGGTGAGCCAGTTGAAGATTGGTTTGATATTGAATACGAATTTAAACTTGATTAATAAATCTACAAAAATTTGGAGAATATAAATGAATAAAATGATGAAATCTGCGCGTATTTTTGCATCTGCTACAGTTTTAGCAACAAGTACATTACTCCCACTGCAAGCAGCATTTGCTGAAGAATCTGCAAATACTGCAACAACACAAGTAGAAACTACGAATACAACAAATACACCTGCACCGCCACCAATGCCTACAGCAACCAAAGAAGTCTATAACCCGTATGGCTTAGAAGCACTATGGCGTGAAGGTGACATCGTTGCTAAATCGACACTCTTTATCTTGGTCCTGATGTCGATTGGAACTTGGTACATCATGGTCACTAAATTTATTCAACAAGCTAAAATTAAACGTCAAGGCAAAGAAGCCGAAGCTAAATTTTGGGATGCTGCTTCAATTGATAGCGCAGCAGAAACCTTAGACGAATCGAGTGCATACCGCTTTATTGCAGAAAAAGGCATTAATTCAACCAAAAAACATGGCGGTAATCTGCTGGAACGTATCGACTTCAACACATGGGTGACTATTTCAATCCAGCGTGCTATCGATAAAATTCAAAGCCATTTAAGTGGTGGATTAGCTTTCCTCGCAACTGTAGGTTCGACTGCACCATTTGTGGGTTTGTTCGGTACAGTTTGGGGTATTTACCATGCTTTAACGGCAATTGGTATTTCAGGTCAAGCATCTATTGATAAAGTTGCAGGCCCAGTCGGTGAAGCCCTAATTATGACGGCAATTGGTTTGGCTGTAGCAGTACCTGCGGTTCTTGGCTATAACTGGTTAACGCGTCGTAATAAAGCAGTTCTAGATAATGTTCGTACCTTTGGTTCAGATCTACACACCGTACTTTTAAGCGGTGAGATCAAAAACAATAATAACGACACAAAATAAGAGAGGCATCAGCCATGGGAATGATGGTCAATTCAGATGGTGACGAAGATGATGTAATTTCAGCCATTAATACAACACCTTTGGTTGATATTATGTTGGTGCTGCTCATTATTTTCTTAATTACAGTACCTGTTGCAATCCATACAGTTCCGGTGAAGTTGCCTGAGGAAAAGAATACGCCTTATGAAACTAAACCGATCAATATTCAGATTGCTGTCAATAAAAATGGCGATATCTTCTGGAATGAAAAATACATTGCAGATAAAGATACGCTGATCAGTCGACTACAAGCGGAAGCTAAAAAGCGTCCGCAACCTGAAGTTCATATCCGTGGCGATCAGGTGACAAAATATGAAGCGATTGATGAAGTCATTAGTGCAACACAAGCAGCAGGAATTGGCAAAATTGCTTTTGTCACCACCCCTGTTGCCGCACCATAATCGGATGAGGGACAAGGTATGGGAATGAATGTTGGTTCCGATAAAGACGATGATGTTATGTTGGACGTCAACATGACGCCATTGATCGATGTGATGTTGGTTTTGCTCATTATGTTTATTATCACAATTCCAATTCCAAATAACTCGATCAATATTGATTTGCCAAACGGTACGCCACCGCCAACCAATGAAAAGCCGCCTGAGCCGGTCACTTTACGGATTGATGCGCAAGGTAAATTATTTTGGAATGGTCAACCCGTTGCCAATAAGCAAGCTTTAGAAACACTTTTTGCTGGTGTTGCACAACAAGCAGATCAAGATACGATCAAAGTGCAACCTGACAAAATGACAGAATATAAAGATGTCGCTATGGTGATGGCAGCAGCACAACGTTTGAATGTCAAAAAAATTGGGGTCTCAGCAAATCAATAATTGCTCCCCAACAAAAAAAGCCAACTGATCACCTCAGTTGGCTTTTTTAATTCTTCACAGAAATCTATACAGTTAGTGACTCAGAAAGAAACTCTTAGTATTTATTAAGTATTTTTCTGCTTCCAAAATTCATATAGCTCATGATCACAGTTTGGCTTTAACTGACTAAAACTCAACCCTTGCTGTTCATAAGGTTCATGTCTTAATTTTTCGGCAATCTCTGCTGTAGATAAGCCATAGGCTTCTGCATCAGCATTTGAATAGGCATACACAATTTTTTCAACTCCAACCATTCGCAGAGCTGCCAAACACATTGGACACGGTTGTCCGCTCGCATAAACGACACAGTCCTTCAAAGACGTCGTATTTAAATTTTGTGCGGCTTGTCTTAATGCATTTAACTCGGCATGAGATGTCGGATCGCCTGAGATTAATATTTCATTCACCCCTGTACTCACCACAGCACCATGCTTAACGATCACAGCACCAAATGGTCGCCCACCTTGCTCAATATTTTCTTTCGCAAGTTGAATCGCAAGTTCTATAAACGCATGATCCGTCATAAATACGCCCAATTATTGTCAATATAAAGAGTTAGCCCATTATGCCAATACAGGAACATCAATCCATAACGCCTCTGGAAAGTGTTTCGCTAAATATGCTTTTAAATATTCAGCAGTATCTTTAGAAATCAATGCATCTTGCGATTCATCATTTAAATTATAAGCCAGTGCATAAAGCGCCAAGCCACGACTTTTTAGTGCTTCCAAACTTAAAATCGTATGGTTAATGCTGCCCAAACGCCCCGAAGTCACCAAAATAACGGGATATTGCTTCTCTACAACATAGTCGATGGTTAAAAGGTCCGTAGTCAATGGCACCATCAACCCTCCCGCACCTTCGAGTAAAACGTTGTCATATTTTTCAGTTAAACGTTTTGTCGCGTATTCAATTTTAGCAAAATCAATGTCACGTCCATCGAGTTTGGTGGCGAGATGTGGCGACGCAGGATAACTAAATATTTCAGGCATCGTAAGTTTGGTTTCATCTTCGACCAACAACCCCGTACCCATAATTTGACGATGTTGTTCTATATCCTCAGAAATATCGACATTGCCTGTTTGAATCAACTTTTGCGTGATCGTTCGCACCCCTTGTTCATTCCATATTTTAGCCAAATAGCCCGTGGTATATGTTTTACCGATGCCTGTATCGATCCCACTAATGAAATAAACTTGCCCTGTCATGGCATTCTCCGTGCAATACAAAAAATCGGATGATAGGTCAGTGTATAACGCATCTGCCCAGACTCATCACGCAAAGAAAACTGTTGATATGCTGAATAAAAATCAAAGAGCGATTGTTTCGTCCAACGAAAATGTGAGGCTGTCGCAGTCACACCTGTCGCTTTTAAATGCTGCAAAACCTGCTTTGGATGATCAAAATATAATGCCGCTGTCTGCTCTGAAAGATGCAGAATTTCAAAACCATTTTGACTTAATATAGCTTGAAGCATGTCGATATCGAGGTAGTCCAAACCCTGCCCAGTCAAAGCTTTTATTTCCTGTAAATTCTGCTGTCCAAAGGTCGAAAAACAAAAATATGCCTCTGGATTTAAACTTTGAAAGGCTTTTTCGACAATGCCCGCAAAGTTCCCTACCCATTGCAAAGCCGAACTCGATGCGATCAAGTCGATATGCTGTGGAAATTCAAGTTGTTCGATATCTCCAAGTCTGTACTGAATCTGTGGACTTGACGGAAAATGCTGTTGAATTTCTGCATATAGATCATTTAAAACCATACGATTGATTTGCATATTTTCCAGCATTAAATGGCTTAAATTCCCCGGGCCACATCCAATTTCAAAAAGCGTTTCCACAGGATAATTTTGCAACTTTGGACAATACTGCTGCATCAACTCAAATAAATGTTGAGCAATCTCTTTTTGTGCTACGGCATGTTCAGCATAGCTGTGCCCTGCCTGAGCAAAGCGTAACGCCACTTGGGATTTATCAATCTCAAAATTATTCACAAGTCACTCACAACAATTGAGTCAACTGATCCAAATCAGTTTGTGTAATCTGAGCAGTGAGTGAAATGCGTAAGCGCGAACTATGCTGCGGCACAGTGGGCGGACGTACAGGCATGATATAAAAACCTGCCGCTTGCAAAGCTTGAGCCTTGGCAACAGTTTTATTCGACTCGCCAATAATGACGGGCACAATATGTGATGTAGATGGACAATCAAAACCTTTGTCTTGCACCGCTTGTTGCAAATTTTGACTGATTTGCTGTAAATGGTGACGCTCTGCTTTTAAATTTAAAACATTCTTGAAAATAAAATCTGTCCACGCCATACAGATCGGGGGCTGTGCAGTACTAAAAATCAACGGTCGCATCGAGTTAATCAAATAGTCACGAATAATCGCATGACAGATGAGATACCCCCCTATTGAAGCCAGTGCTTTACCAAATGTCCCGACTAAAAGATCAATATCATCAATCGTCTGATATTGTTCAGCACAGCCTAAACCACGCTCACCGCGCACACCGATTGCATGCGCCTCATCGACATACAACATCACTTTGGGAAATTGTTTTTTGATCCGTACCAGTTCAGCCAAATCGGTTTCATCACCATCCATACTGAAAATCGATTCAGTCACCACAATGATCCGCTCAAAAGCCTCATCTTCATGATATTTGCATAAAAGCTGAGAAAGATGCGCCAAATCATTATGGCGATAACGTACATATTTCGCACTCGATAATCGGATGCCATCAATCATACTGGCATGAATCAGCTTATCCGCCAATATCAAGGTTTTACTGTCTGCCAGTGCAGGTAAAATCCCGATATTCATGTGATAGCCGCTATTAAATAACAGTGCTGATCGGCCATGAAAGGCATCACTTAATGTTGATTCAAGTTGTTCATATTCAGGAAAGTTTCCAGTTAATAAACGCGAAGAGGATGAGCTCATCCAACGCTGTGCGTTCGGGGTTTCATCAAAAAACTGTTCACGTAGATGTAGGTTTGAAGCCAGACCTAAATAGTCATTTGACGCTAAATTCAACATATTGTGATTGTGAATACTGATGCAATGATCGTGCTGAAGATTAGAAGTGAACTGACGTAAGTTGCCTTGCTGTTTCAGTTGATCAAGTTGATCTGAAAAATGGCTAAGCAGATTCATACCGACTGCCCCATGTTTTTCACCACCTCAACCATTTGTTCTAGCAAAATTTTTAATTCATACTCAGAAATAATATAGGGTGGCATCACATACACTAGCTTACCGAATGGACGAATCCAAATACCACGACGAACAAACTCCTGTTGTAGCGTTTTCATATCGACATTAAAGGTCAATTCCACCACACCAATAGCACCAAGTATTCGCACATCTTTGACATGTTCAAGCGATGAAAGTGCTAGTAAATGAAACTTTAATTGAGCTTCGATACGTTGAATATTCGCTTGCCAATCTCGAGACAGCAGCAGTTCGGTACTTTTTACAGCCACAGCGCAAGCCAAAGGATTTGCCATAAAGGTTGGGCCATGCATAAACACGCCGGCTTCGCCTTGGCTAATCGTATTCGCGACTTTCTGCGTAGTCAGGGTTGCAGACAAGGTCATATAACCGCCTGTCAGTCCTTTACCAATACACATAATATCTGGCTCAACTGCGGCCCATTCCCAAGCAAAGAGTTTTCCTGTACGCCCGAAACCTGTCGCGATCTCATCGAAGATCAGCAAGATATTGTATTTTTCGCAGAGTAATTTAGCTTGACGCAAATATTCAGGATGGTAGAAACGCATGCCTCCCGCACCTTGCACAATCGGCTCAAGAATTAATCCCGCAATATTTTCATGCTGTTTAGAAAGAGTCATTTCTAATTCTTCAATATCCGACTGATCCCAAGCATCATAAAAGCCAACTTGAGGCGCAGGAACAAAAATTCGATTTGGTAAACTTGGGCCAAAAATTTGATGCATCCCTGTCACTGGATCACACACAGACATCGCATTCCAAGTGTCGCCATGATAGCCAGAACGTGGTGTGATAAAATTGGTTTTATTCGGTTGATGCAAAGACGCCCAATACTGCACTGCCATTTTCAAGGCTACTTCGACAGCAACCGAACCTGAATCGGCAAAGAAGATTTTATCTAAACTGGGCGGTGTGATTTTTAACAGTAATTTAGCCAGTTGAATCGCGGGATCATGTGTCAATCCACCGAACATGATATGTGACATCTGTTGCAGTTGATCGGTCACTGCCTGATTTAGCTCGGGATGGTTATAACCATGAATTGCACACCACCATGAAGACATACCGTCAATCAATTGACGACCATCTTCAAGCTCAATTATCACCCCTTGCGCACGTTTCACTTTAAACGTTGGAAGGGGCTGAGTCATCGATGTATAGGGATGCCAAATATGCTGCTGATCAAATTGTAGATCGGTTAAATTGGCCATCCCTCACTCCATGTATCAGGCTTAAACATCAATGTGGCAAGATGTTAAACCCACGGCAAGGAAAAATAAATTGCCATAAAGCCCAGCTATTCAGAGATTTGTTCTATTTTCTTTAAATATTGGCAGATTTTGCAACTTATGACTTCAGATTGAAACAATGGAAAGCCATGTGAGCCAGAAACCAATTCACTCTCCAAAAACTTTACAGCTAAATTACGCAGTAAGCGTTCAACTTTGTAACTAACTAAAAAATCTTGCTTAGCAAACAAATGGTATTGATGACCAGTGTAATTTTTCAAGATACTGACATTATTAAGCTTCTCCAAACAGTTCAATCCTGCTCGAAGCACATCTAAATTTTGCGCTTGAATCAAACTTTGCAAGGTGATGAAATCTTGCTTGGTGCTATCAGTACCCTGACAAACCATATAACCAAACTTCTTTAAGGTAGAAATCGTATCCTGCTCGAAAGATTGTTTGAAGCTTTGAAAAGTCGCTTGATCCATCGCAGCAGACCACTTTTCATGAGCCACAAAACTTGGATTTGAGCCAAGTGTGATCAGCACTTTTTGTTGTTGATATTTTTTTTGAATTTCATCTACCAAAATCGTCGCCAATTGACCACCAAGTGACCAGCCAATAATCACATCAAATTGCTTCGCCAATGCAACTTTCTGTTCGAGCACTGCTAGATTTAAGGCATCAAAAATATTCCATAATTCGACCTGATAACCTTGAGCGATCAATGCCTGCTGTAAAGGAGCAAGTAATTTACGACCGCCGCCCCAGCCAGTAATAAGTAAAATATGTTGATTCAATACAAACTCTAAAATTAAACGATTCCACATAGTATAAAAGTTCAAAGCAAGTTTGATAGTGGCATTTCAGCACATCAACCGATTTGCCAAAAGACATTCGCAATCGACTTCAATAAATATAAAATCAGCCAGCCTACAGCGCTTTAAAATTTGTTAAGATCGAATAAAGAACAATATAAACTGATGCTCTATGAAAGTTTCTTCATTGCTAAAAATCTGTTTCATGACATGTGCTTTAATAGCAACTACCCAAATCACAGTTGCTGAAACATCAATACTCAGCACCAGTCAAAACAAACAAAAACAATGGGTAGGCACACCCGCACCCAACTTTAAATTACAAGATCAAAATGGAAAATGGCACGAACTGAAGCAATATCAAGGCAAATGGCTTGTTCTGTACTTTTATCCCAAAGACAACTCACCCGGTTGTACAGAAGAAGCCAATCAATTTAAAACCCTGTATCCACAATTTTTAAAAACTAATGCGGTTGTTTTGGGCGCAAGCTTAGATGATGTTGCATCACATCAAACGTTCTCTAAAGCACTCGGACTTCCCTTTCCAATTCTTGCCGACCAACAGCATAAGCTGGCGACTCAGCTAGGTATTGTACGAAACTTAGGGATTTTGAAAGTTGCCAAACGTGAAACCTTTCTCATTGATCCGAAAGGTATTATTGTTTATCAATATACCAGTGTGAATACACAGACACATGCTGCGCAAGTCTTGGCAGATATTAAAAGACTACAACAATAGTTTTCATGCCCCAATAAAAAACCCAGCAGAAGCTGGGTTTTTTGGATATTTTTTAAATTACATTTGAGACTGAATATAATTTGGTAGGCCAATGAGTTCGATCAAACGCATTTGCTTTTCAAGCCAGTAAGTATGATCTTCTTCAGTATCTGACATTTGCTGACGGAGCATATCACGGGTCACATAGTCACCCTTTTCTTCACACAATTTTACACCTTGTGCAAGTTTCTCACGAACATGATATTCAAGCGCCAAATCCGCTTTTAAACAGGTCACAACGTCTGTACCGACTTCAATATCATCACGATTCATATTCGGCGTTCCTTCAAGGAACAATACGCGACGAATCAATGCATCTGCATGTGAGCCTTCTTCTTGGCTTTCATGATCGATACGTTCAAAGATTTTACTTAAGCCCCAATCTTCATACATACGGGAATGAATTAAGTATTGATCACGAGCAGCCAGTTCGCCACCGATCAGCATATTTAAGTAGTCTACGACTTCTGGATTGCCACGCATTTTCTTCACTCCATACCCTTTTCAAATATTATGGACAAGTTTCAAAATGAATGCAAAATATAATTTTTGTAAGTTTATGATTTATATAAAATTTAAATGATAAACATACGCATTTGCAGTTCAATTCCGCGCATTTTTCACATATAAAAGAAGCCCTTGCAGAATATTCCATGCATTTAGAACACGAAATAATAAAAAATCGCTAGATGCTGTTTTTTGTAACAATTAACAATGCGTCTTGTTTAGCAAAAAAATCGCCGGATTGATCCAAGACGCCATACTTGCACTGCCTCGCCTCTATTCATGGAATAGTACACCGATGACCCAAATTTCCAAAGAAGACAGACTTAAGCTGAAGTCCAACGTGCATTATTCCATGCTTGCTGCTGCTTTGAATCTAAAAAAGTCCAAGCGACAAAACGGCTTTCTTTTTGTCCCTGAGTCATTTTAATAGTTTTCACATCCACTGCACCGCTCTTCGCTAAGGCCTTTAAAAGCACTGGCAATGTTGTTTTCTTGGAAACCAGCGTACTAAACCAAAGGCATTGCTCAGCAAAATGAATACTCTCTTGCACCATTTGGCAGACAAATCGTTCTTCGCCTCCATCACACCAGAGTTCGTTTTTTTGACCGCCAAAGTTTAACACCACCTTAGTCCTATCAACTGGCTTGCCCAGTTTTCTTAATTTTTGCGTTGCGGTCGCATCGGCTTCATCTTGAGAGGCATGAAATGGCGGATTACACATGGTCAAATCAAAACGATCTGAAGGTTTAATCACACCATTGAAAATATTGCTCGCAGTCGTCTGCAATCGAATCTGAATGCCTTTACGCAGATTCGGATTGGCCTCCACAATAAATTGAGCGCTTTTAACCGATGCAGAATGAATGTCTGAGCCGACAAATTTCCAACCATAGCTCCGATGACCAATGATCGGATAAATACAATTCGCGCCAACGCCAATATCTAAGACTTGAACGGCGTGTCCTGTTGGAATTTGCCCCTTGTTGTTAGCACTCAGCAAGTCAGCCAAATAGTGAATATAGTCCGCTCGCCCCGGAATAGGCGGGCAAAGATAATCTTTGGGAATATCCCAATATTGAATGCCATAAAAATGCTTGAGCAATGCTTTATTCAGCATTTTCACAGCGTGCGGATCTGAAAAATCTACCGATAAATCGTTATATTTATTTGGGCTGACAAAAGGCGTAAGTTCCGGACAGCTCGTGATTAACTGAGGAAAATCGTAACGACTGCGATGCAGATTTCGTGCATGTAATTCCGATTTTTGCTGCGGAAAAGATTTCTTTACTTGCGCCATGTGTATGCCAATATTCAACGGGAGAACAGAATCATCTGATAAGGCAGGATCTAGACCTGCAAATTAAGCGATATTGTACGTGAATTTAATGCTCAATGACGCCCCTATCCTTTTATTTGTCTTTCTGCAAATCAATAACCACTTGGAAATCTATTCTTATTTTATCTAGACATTTTTGTTTGCTATATCATTAAACAAGGCCGTGGAACATTGATTAAATAGCGATCATGGAACATGAATAATCAACAAAAAAGCCCAATCGGTGATAATAGAACTTTTCACATCAACATAAGATAATGATTTATATGAAATAAAAAATAGAATTTCGTATAACGTGCATTATGTTAATTTTAGAAAAACTGAAAACTTGAGTGCAATATGTTTCTAAAAAATAAAGAAGATATTGAAAATAAATTTTAAGGATAATCGTAATTTATGAGTGCTTTTAACATTAACCGTTACACACTAGCGCTTACGGCTATTATTTTTTACACCTGTGGGATGCTGTACTGGGTTTTTGCCGATGCCAATTTTGATGGCATGAAATGGTTAACCATTTGGTTCTTTAGCAGTACTTTATTTTTTGGTTTTTGGTTAGGTCATTTTTATGCGACGACCCCGATTGAAGAGCTTAAAGTACAAAAGAAAAAGCTGCTATGGGAGCATATCAAAGTTGGTGTGATGACTGTCGTGGTAGTCGCTATGGCAACAGGTTTAAATAAAAAGGTCGCTATTCTTTTTTTGGATATAGAGGGTTATGTAAATGAACTCAAACAAGCAAAAGTGATTATGAAGGGGGGATCGAAACTAAGTGCAGGAGGACCTAGAAGAGCAGCCTCAACGTGGCCTGTAATGGATGTTATTGAAGGCGATAATGGATGGATACCTTTATGTCATTTGATATTAATAGATCAATGTGAATATGGCTATATGATGGATCAAAGTTTTGATATCCAATATGTTAAAGGTTTTGGTTATCCTATAAAATATATGACTTTAATCTATGAAATCAAATCACCCGACTTTTACCGAGGGATTGATTATCATGTTCATTTATATAAAACCAATCAACGCTATGTGTGGTATATGATCTTTTTTACCATTATACCTGCATTAATCTTTGTATTTTTAATTCCATATCTTCTATTTTTAAATCAACTGAATAGCCACCAAAATTCTAGACACACATAACCATCTTTTGATGAGCATTTAACATAAAATCTCTTATACGAAATGAAGAAGCCTAGACCTAAGTTCTAGGCTTTAAATTACAGCGCACAAGTTAGATATGATTCTTTGTCCATTTTTCTGTGAGATTTTGCGTTCATAATCATAAGAATATGCATCTATCCAACATTCATCCCATATTCACGCTTTTAAGATCATAAAAAAGTACTTTTGCAGCGTTCACATGTATTCTCTGCTGAATTTAGTGCGCATTAAACCCAATCATCAACATATATTTTTTCAAATCAATCAAAGACAAAACTAAATATTTTCAATATGATAAAAAATGCGTCAATTAAAGTTGAAGAATATGAATAGCAAGACAACAACACAGATACTCGTCACAGGCGCGACAGGCTATATTGCCAGTTGGGTCATTAAGAACTTACTTGAATTAGGTCATACAGTGCATGCCACAGTTCGTGATCTCAATAAAACATCAGGATTTGCACATCTCGAAAAAATTGCAGCTAAAACAACTGGCGCTTTAAAACTGTTTCAAGCCAATTTATTGGATGAGGGTGCATTTGATTCAGCCATGCAAGGTTGTGACATTGTGATCCATATGGCATCCCCTTTTGTTGTGACCAACTATAAAGACGCAATTAAAGACATTATTGAGCCTGCGGTGATAGGCACTGAAAATGTACTCAATAGTGTAAATAAAACTGAATCCGTTAAGCGAGTGGTGGTAACGTCAAGTATTGCATCAACTTATGGTGATGCCATTGATATTCTACAGACCGAGCATAATGAATTTGATGAATCGCATTGGAACACTTCTAGCTCTGAGACGCATCAGCCTTATCCATATTCAAAAGTAATGGCAGAGCGCAAAGCGTGGGATATGCAAAAAGCACAAAACCGTTGGGATCTGGTTTGTGTCAATCCAGCACTGGTCATGGGGCCATCTTTAACAGCGTCAACACAGTCAGGAAGCGTTGAAGTTCTACAACAGTTTGCCAATGGTATGACTTTGGCCGGTGTTCCACCAATGTGGAATGGTATCGTCGATGTCCGTGATGTCGCCGAAGCGCACGTACAAGCAGCATTAAACCCTAAAGCATCAGGTCGTTATATCATTAGCGGTGGTACTTTAAGTTTATTAGAAATGGGGAAAATATTACGCTCGCATTTTGGTAATAAATTTCCTTTTCCACGTAATACCTTACCGAAGTTTGCCTTTAAGGCATTTGGCCCTCTTGCCGGCTTCCCACGTAAATTTGTTGAACTCAATATGGGTTACCCAATTTACTTTAATGCAGATAAGAGCAAGAAAGAATTAGGGATCGAATACCGTGATATTCAAAACAGTGTGGTTGAGCATTTCCAACAACTCCTCGATGATGGTGTGGTGAAGCAATATATTCCGTGAATCCCTCATCAACAAAAAAAGCCACCTTAAATAGGTGGCTTTTTATATTAAAAAACTAATCTAACTTAGAAATCAAAAGTCACACCAACTTTATAGGTACGGTCTGCACCAATCGTGGCAAAGTTTTCATTAAATACGCCCTCCCAATATTTTTTATTGGTCACATTGTCGACATTTGCCATAAATGTTGTAGATACACCACCTAAATTTGTTTTATAACGTGCACCTAAATCCACTGTCGTGAAATCAGGTAATTGTAAGGTATTTGCTGAATCAACATATTGTTCACCTACATAGTTTACTCGACCATTCACAGATAAACCGTCGAGTAAAGGTAACGCATAATCCAAACCAATTGTCGCTGTAAGATCTGGCATACCTAGAAGCTCATTGCCTTTATTGACTAATGCTTTGGTATATTCCGTATCAAGATAAGCCATGTTACCTAATATCGTTAAACCATCACGAACTTGTCCTGAGAAACTCCATTCAATGCCTCGAGCACGTGTTTCTGCACCATCAGTAGTCGCCCCATCAATTACCATAGTGTCAGGCTTTTTAATCTCATACAAAGCAAGTGTATTTAACCATGATCCATTTTGGTATTTAGCACCCACTTCATATTGTTCGGTTTTAAAAGGTGCAAAAGTTTTTCCAAAATTCAGATCACTTTCATCTGTAACTGTTTTACCTTGACTCAAACCCTCTACATAATTGGCATATAAAGAAAGATTTTCACCAAAAGGTTTAACTACAAGACCTAAACTAGGTGACCAAGCATTTTCTTCATAACGCCAATCAGCACTATTTTTACGTTGTGAACTAAAATTCTTCAAATCCATATCTTGGTAACGTAAACCGAGAATAAATTGAAGTTTGTCTTGAAGTAATGAAATTTGATCACTCAAAGTATAACTTGCAAACGTATTGTCATTTAATGGCATGACACTTGGTGCGACCGCCATTAATCCATTTTGACCGGGGTTATATAAGTTAGTTGAATATCCACTGGATGTAGCAGGGTTATGCTGATCTGTCTGAATATTAAGATAATCTGCTCGAAGACCTAATTTGTGTGAAACAATACCCGTATTAAATTTATAATCACCGCCAATATTTGCGGATGTATTTTTAAAGTGCGCGTATTGACCATAAGTCTGTGTAGTCGCATCACCTTGTTCATTATTCAGAACCATACGTGTGCCAAATACAAAGCCTTTATATTTTTTATCTGCATAACCGGCACCAGCAAAGATATTTGCATTCGGTGTTAATGCATATTTCGCTTTTAAACCAACAAACTTACTATCTATTTGAGTATCTAAATCATTAAAATAATTTAACCCACCTTCCGGTGCCGCAATCACATTTTTTATTCTTTGCAAACGAAACCATGGCTGGTGAACCATTTTCACGATCTTCATGTATTGCATAGGCATCAAAATTTACTTGTAATTGATCTGTAGTATAGTCTGCAGCAATTGAACCCAGTGCTTTAGTATCTTCTTCTCCATCAATATTACGTTTACCTTGGCCATAGACTAAATTCGTGCGAACACCAATTTTTTTTTGTTCACCGAAACGGCGTGAAACATCAAGATGACTTTGGTAATAACCTTCATCTTCCAGAGTAGAAGTCAGTCTAGTTAAATCTTCATGTGCACGTTTAGGCGTAATATTAATCACACCACCAACCCCTCCATTAGGTGCCATCCCAGCGACCAAGGCATTTGGCCCCTTCAAGACCATTACAGCCTCTAAGGTTTCTGTGGGTACACGACTGACCGGTGCCATTCCGTATAAACCATCTAAAGCAATTTCATCACCATGCACACCAAATCCACGAATTTGGAAATTTTCATATAAATGCCCCTGATTCGTGGTCATACGAATACTCGCATCATTTTTTAAAACTTGTGCTACAGTTGACGCTTGCTGTTCTTCAATCAGTTTTTCACTATATGCTGTTACGCTAAATGGCGTATCAACAATTTTTTGATTTCCCAAAGCACCTAGGTCTGTATTTGCTTTTAACTTACCATTCGCAACTTGTTTCTCCGCAGGAACCTCAACCTCAATCGTCTCTAGTACCGTTGTATCCGCTGCAAGCGCAGATGTAGCCCCTCCAACACCGAGTAGCACCATAGTTATTGAACGTACTAAGTGTGTTTTTGCAAAATTATTCATCATTTCAAGATTAGTTTTATTTGAATAAGAATCGTTATTATGTTTAGAATAATTCTCAACTGCATTATGAATCCCGATGATTATACTTTTTTAATGAGAAATATAAATATTAATTTTTTTATAAATTGTAGATTAAACAATGTAAATAATTGTTTTTAATTACTTTTGTAAAAAATAAAAATATAGCCTGTGTATGTTCAATTTAAGCTCTAAGGTAAACAAATGATTAATTAATATACAAATAGTTTGAATTTTTACATGCTTTATTGTCCCTTGAATAGATATATCCATTTACATCCTACGATTATTCAAAAGTTAATAAGGCATTTTGGTTAGTGCCTTTTAGCCAAATTTAAGTCTCTTTTTTAATTTTTTGACATAAAAAAAAGCGACTCAAAAGAGCCGCTTTTTTCTAACCGAAGTTAAACTCAAATTATTGAGCTTGACCAGGTTGAGCCACTACAGTACGGCTACCAGAAATCGTAGCGAATACGCGACGGTTCATAGCACGGCCTTCTTTAGTGTTATTGTCAGCGATCGGTTGATCCCACGCGAAACCTTGAGTAGATAAACGAGCTGGATCAACGTTGTATTCGTTAACAAGTGAAGATTTAACAGAGTTAGCACGAGCTAGTGATAAACGTTCGTTTAGAGCACGTGGACCAGTGTTATCTGTGTGACCTTCGATGTTAGCTGTAGCATTAGGGTATTCACCTAATTTTTCAGCAACTTTAGCGATTTCAGGTTTGTATTGATCTTTGATGTTAGATTTGTTTGTATCAAAGAACACACGAAGTTCCATGTTAAGATCTTCAGTCAACTCTTGAGGAGCTGGAGCAACTGGAGCAACTGGAGTTACAGGAGCAACTTCTACTACAGGAGCAGCTGGCTTCAAGTGACCGCCAAGAACTACGTTAAGACCAGCTAAAGCTGTGTAGTTCCAGAAATCTTCATCGATGTTGTAAGTAGCACGAGCTTCAGTACGTAGCGATAAAGCATCATTTAAGCGCCAGAAAGCACCAAGACCAGCATTACCTAAAGTACCTTCTTCAGTAGTACCACGATCTACACCAGCAACACCACGAGCACGAGCTTCGTCAAATTTGTATTTGTAGTGACCAGCACCTAACAATACATATGGCTTAACTTTGCTGTCATAGTTTTTAGTGATCAAATCAGAGGTAGCATAGAAGTTACCGTTAATTTGGGTTTGTTTGTATTCGCCGTGATCAACGTCTACATCACCTTTAACTTGGTTATATTCAGCTTCGAAACCTAACCATGGAGTTAATTCAACACCAAGTGCTGCACCAACAAACAAGTCGTCTTGTAGCTCTGGACCTTCAGTAAGGTTACCACGGCTGTTGTTGTGTTGAGAATCTTGGAAAGTGTAACCAAGCATTAATGGAGTAACAGTTACGCCTGCGTTTGCAGCTACTAAAGGAGCAGCTACGAGCATTGCTAATGCAATACGACTCATTTTCATGGATTTATCCTCCAGAGATAACAATTGTTGTTCAAGCTCAAGCCGAAAAATTGGCTATCCTGAGATAGGCTTTCTTATACCCCAGTTTTTTTTTTAAGCTATTCACGCTGAATCATACAAACACTTTTTTCTTTTTCCAAGTGCTTGATTAATCTAATCAAGTAAATTATTGACAAAATTACTTACAATTTCCGTTGTAATTCGGTAAATTTTTACTCAATTTTGAGCAGTGAATCGCCTATTGTCACTTGCTATTTTCATTTTAACAGCTTTATCTAAAATTGAGTAATAAAATTCTATACTCAAAATTAATATCGCCATTAAAAACACATATAACATTAGACATATAAAAATAATATTAAATTTTGGATTAAATCAATGCTTTACAACAAAGAAACCGGCTTTACGTTATTTGAACTTTTAGTCTCAATCGCGATTATGGTCATTATCGTGACGATAGCTTTACCACATTTCAACAATTTAATGGCGCAGCGCGAAGCGAATAACATCAAATTGACTATTCAAAATCACAATGCATTCGCACGGGCTCAGGCCACTATTTATCATTCCAATATTGTGATTTGTCCTAGTCTTGACTTTAAACTTTGCCAACCTAACAACTGGAACAATGGACTGATCATATTTATTGACAGTAATAAAAACCGCCAAGTCGACGCAAATGAAAAAATATTGCTGCAAGATAAACTCAATTTAAAATATGGCGATCTGTCTTGGCGTGGGACTTTACACATTCCGAGCCTAACCTTTCAGGCCAGCTCCGGTTTACCCAATGGTTCAAATGGTAGTTTCTACTACTGTTCAAAATCAACGCTTCAACCGATCCGAGCGGTCTTAAGTCGAATGGGACATTTACGATTTGAAAACCCAGCCAGTTGCTAATTTGAGAACCGGCGAGTCCAAAGCAGCCTTCTAAATTTGCTTTATTCCTGTTCAATTTTACTTATACTGCTGACGTATTCAAAAATTAATGTATAAGAAAATGGAGACATGTAATGACTGATATCGTCATCGTGAATGGTGCCCGTACAGCAATGGGTGGTTTTCAAGGGAGTTTAGCCGCTGTCACTGCACCTGAATTAGGCGCAGTTACGATTAAAGCAGCCATCGAACGCGCGGGTTTACAACCGACAGATGTTGAAGAAGTCATTATGGGCTGTGTGCTTCCGGCTGGTCTGAAACAAGGTCCTGCCCGTCAAGCGATGCGTAAAGCTGGTCTTCCAGATTCAACTGGTGCCGTAACCATCAACAAGCTGTGTGGTTCAGGTATGAAGGCCGTGATGCAAGCGGCAGATATGATTAAGGCAGGTTCGGCTCAAGTCGTGGTTGCAGGTGGTATGGAGTCAATGACCAATGCGCCGTATGTATTGACCAAAGCACGAGCTGGCTACCGTATGGGCCATGGTGATGTTAAAGATCATATGTTCTTAGATGGCCTAGAAGATGCAGAAACGGGCCGACTCATGGGTTCTTTTGCGCAGGATATGGCAAATACAAAAGGCTATATACGTGAACAAATGGATGACTTCGCCATTCGCTCGCTTAAACGTGCACAAACTGCAATTACTGAGGGTTATTTTGCTGACGAAATCGTGCCTGTCACTGTTTCGAGTCGTAAAGGTGATGTGATTATCGATAAAGACGAACAGCCTTTTAACGCTAATATCGAAAAAATTCCAACGTTACGCCCTGCTTTTGCTAAAGATGGAACGATTACCGCTGCCAATGCTAGTTCTATTTCTGATGGTGCATCTGCTTTAGTTTTAACTTCAGCAGATCAAGCTTCAGCAAAAGGTTTAAATCCGCTCGCAAAAATTGTGGCTTATGCATCAAATTCACAACATCCATCCGAGTTTACCATTGCACCTGTAGGCGCAATTCAAAAAGTTCTAGATAAATCGGGTTGGAATGTTGCTGATGTAGATTTATGGGAAATTAATGAAGCCTTTGCCATGGTCACGATGTGCCCTATTGATGAATTTAAATTAGATGCTGAAAAAGTAAATATCAATGGTGGTGCTTGTGCGCTTGGACATCCTGTTGGTTCTACCGGTTCACGCATTATCTTAACGCTGATCCATGCATTAAAACGTACAGGTGGTAAGCGTGGTATTGCAGCGCTGTGTATTGGTGGTGGTGAAGCAACTGCTGTGGCGATTGAATTGCTTTAATGCTCTGTAGACTCCCTTCGCAAAGGGCGATTTAGAGGGAATATTCTTTAATCCTCCCCTAACTCCTCCTTTAATAAAGGAGGGAGACTGAAAATCCCTCTGTAAGAGGGATTTTTTATGCTTACATTTTAGACATAAATTGTTCACATACAGGTCAGCAAAGGCTCTTAAAATAAATGTCGACATAATAAAAATGGATGACCACCATGCAGCTCAATCACTACTTGAATTTTCAAGGCAATACCGAGGCAGCCTTTAATTTTTATCGTTCTGTATTTGGTGGAGAGTTCCTCAATGTGATGCGTTATGGTGATATGCCTGCTGAGGAAGGCATTTCACTATCCGATGCAGATCAGCAAAAGATTATGCATATTTCCCTACCGATCAATGAATTTACCGTGCTGATGGCCTCAGATGTCAACGAACAATTCTGTGCGCAATCCAATCAACCCTTTACCTTAGGCAGCAATCACTATATTTCGATTAATTTAGAAAGCAGTGAACAAGCTGAAGCCAAACGATTGTTTGATGCATTGTCCAAAAGTGGCTCTATAGAAATGCCTCTCGAAAAGACCTTTTGGGGTGCACTCTATGGCGCATTTACCGATCAGTTCGGTATTAAGTGGATGGTCAATTGCCAGCTTAAAAATGAATAATCACTCATTAAAAGTATTTCGATCAATAAAAAAGCCTCCGAATGGAGGCTTTTTTATTGATCAAGGCACTTAAGCACCTGTTTGATAATGCGCTTGCGGCACAGCAGTTGAAGCTTGGTATGGATTGGTAAAATCACCTAAGCCAGCAGCAGCTTCAGCAATATCTTTACCTTCTTTCACCACAAATGTATCAAAACCTGAACGCTTCATGTAGTTCAACACATCTTTGAATACATCACCTGTCGCACGTAGTTCGCCTTGGAAACCTTGGCGACGTAACAATGCAGCAAATGAGTAACCTCGACCATCGTTAAAACCGGCAAATTCGATGAAAATAGCATCTAACTGGTCAAGCGGGAATTCATTGGTTTCAGGTGAAGCATCCACCGTTACGAAAAGTGCTTTTTTACCAGACACATTCGCAAGTTGATCTAACTGCTCAACTGTTAAAACCACGTCACCTTGTGGCAACACACCATCTTCACCAATGACTTGGTAAGTATTGTCTGCAATCGAGCCATCTTTAGAGAGGACTTGTAGTGCTGTATTAAGCATATGCACGCTCCTTAAATGGTTGGATGCCAACACGGCGGTAAGTATCAATAAACTCTTCGCCTTCAGCACGAAGGTCTAGATAAGTATTTAAGATTTCTTCAATGATGTCTGGTACAACTTCGGCTGCAAATGATGGGCCTAAGATGTCACCAATTGATGCATCATGGTCGGCATTACCACCCAAAGTGATTTGATAGAACTCAGCACCCTTTTTATCTACACCTAAAATACCGATATTACCGACATGGTGGTGACCACATGCATTCATACAACCAGAGATGTTCAGATCCAATTTACCTAAATTGTAAATGGTATCTAAGTCATCAAAACGACGAGAGATCGCTTCAGAAATTGGAATCGATTTCGCATTTGCCAATGAACAGAAATCACCACCTGGGCAGCAAATGATGTCGGTTAAGAACCCAATATGCGCACGTGCAAGATTATGTTGATCAAGGATTTTCCATAGATCAAACAAATCTTTTTGCGGTACATCAACAAGCGCAATGTTTTGCTCATGTGTGGTACGGAACTCACCAAAGGTATATTTGTCAGCCAAGTCAGCAATCAGGTTCATTTCTTCAACAGTCATATCGCCCGGTGCAATACCCGCACGTTTCAAAGAAATCGTAACGATGCGGTAACCTTTGACTTTATGTGCATTGGTGTTGATGTTGAACCATTGTTTAAATTTCGGCTCTGCGGCAAATTGCTCTGCAAAATCTTCATCCGCATAATCTTGGTAATCAAATGGTGTGAAGTTCTCATCCATTTTCGCCAAGGTATCAGCATCAATTTTTAAAGTTTTGATGGTATGTGCAAATTCAGCTTCCACTTTCTCTGCAAATACTTCTGGTGTTAATGCTTTCACCAAAATTTTGATACGTGCTTTATATTTGTTATCACGACGACCGTGTAAGTTGTATACACGAAGTACCGCTTCTAAATAAGCAATCAAATCTTCACGTGGCAAGAAGTCACGAATAAAACTACCAATCACTGGTGTACGGCCTAAACCACCACCAACTTTGATTTTATAGCCAATCTCGCCTGCTTCATTTTTCACGATATACACACCGATATCATGGAAAGACGTTGCCGCACGATCAGTTTCTTCCAGTGCTGAAACTGCAATCTTGAACTTACGTGGCAAGAAAGCGAATTCTGGGTGGAAAGTTGACCATTGACGAATCAATTCACACGTTGGGCGTGGGTCAGCAATTTCACCCGCAACCACACCTGCATATTGGTCAGTGGTTGTGTTACGAATACAGTTACCCGAAGTTTGAATCGCATGCATTTGAACAGATGCGAGCTCTTGTAACATATCAGGCACATTTTCTAGTGCAGGCCAGTTAAACTGAATGTTTTGACGAGTAGATACGTGCGCATAACCACGGTCATAGTCCTGAGCCAATGACGCAATTTTACGTAATTGTTTAGAATTCATCAGGCCATAAGGTACTGCAATACGTAGCATCGGTGCATAACGTTGTACATAAAGGCCGTTTTGAAGACGCAGTGGACGGTATTCATCTTCCGTCAATTTACCTGCTAAATAACGTTCCGTTTGATCACGGAACTGTGCAACACGTTCATTAACCAGTTGCTGGTCAAAATCAGTATATAAATACATGGCGTACAGCTAGTAATTTCTATTATAACAATGCACAGCATAACGAGATTTTATCTATCAAGAAAATGCGTTTTTTACATATTTAATAGCGATTTTATTGATAAGACTGTCGCAATTTCACTGATATAGCGGATTTCGGTCCTTTACTTTTTATTTATTAATATATTGAATTATTTTTCTATTACTTAGCATAAATTTACATAAAGAATTTCAGCTAATAAAAAGCCCGATAAATCGGGCTTTTTATTTAGCGATGTAAAATCACTTATTTTTTATCTGGTAAAGCATACGCAACAAGGTAATCACCAAGTTTTGTACCAAATGAACCATGACCACCAGCCATGATCACAACATATTGTTTACCATTTGCTTCATAAGTCATTGGAGTCGCTTGACCACCTGCGGGTAGACGACCTTCCCACAAAGTATCACCATTCGTTACATTGATTGCACGGATATAGTTATCTTGTGTTGCGCCTACAAACATGACATTACCAGCAGTCGAGATTGATCCACCAAGACCTGGTACACCAATTTTCACAGCAGGTAATTGGAACAATTTCGGTAAACTATCACGAATTGTACCAATACGTTTTTTCCAGACCACTTCATGTGTATTTAAATCTACACCTGCAGTAAAGCCCCATGAAGGTTGTTTACAAGGTAAGCCAAGTGGTGACAAGAAAGCTTTGATTTCCACACCATAAGGCACGCCATACATTGGTTGAACACCTTGTTCAGTACCCGCACCTTTCGCAGTTTGCTCACGGTTTGGATCTGTAGGAATCAACTTAGTCACAAATGGCAAGCCAATTGGGTTCATCACAGCGACTTGACGGTCTTGGTTCACCGACATACCACCCCATTCAAATACCCCAAGGTTACCTGGGAATACCAATGTGCCATTTTCAGAAGGTGGTGTATAAATACCGTCGTAGTTTAATGATTTGAAATACACACGACACATCAACTGGTCAAACATAGTGGCACCCCACATTTGTTTATCAGTCAATTTATCTTTTGGTGCTAAATCAAAATCCGAGAACGGTTGAGTTGCTGAGTAGCGCTCACCTTTAGTTTGTGGACCACGTTTTACAGTTTGTGGAACCGCTTTTTCAGTGATTGGTACAATCGCTTTACCGGTACGACGGTCAAGGACGAATGCATTACCTGTTTTGGTTAAGACATAGATCGCAGGAACAGTGTTACCTGATTTATCTTTGATATCTGCCAATGAAGGTTGTGATGGTACATCCATATCCCACAAATCATGGTGCGTGGTTTGGAAGTTCCAAATCAATTTACCAGTCGATGCATTAATCGCAAGCATTGAGTTTGCATAGCGTTCATCTAATGGCGTACGGTGACCACCAAAAATGTCTGGTGTGCCTACACCTGTTGGCACATAAACGATGTCAAGTTTTTCGTCATATGCTAAAGGTGCCCATGCATTCGGTGAGGCTACAGAGTATTTTTGACCTTCGCCTGGCATGGCATTTGGATCTTCCGCCCCTGTATCAAAGATCCACAATAATTCACCGGTATTGACATCATAACCACGGATGACACCAGATGGCTCTTTAGTCGAGAAGTTATCAGTTGTTGAACCGCCAATCACAATGGTTGTGCCAGTAACCACTGGAGGTGAAGTTGGGATATAACCGCCCGGATACGGATAAGGCATATCTTTTTGTAGATCGACTTCGCCGTTATGACCAAAATCACTACATGCTTTACCTGTGTCAGCATTGACTGCAACCAAACGACCATCATTTACAGGCAAGATCACTTTGCGCGGACATTCAGTTGAAGTCGAGCGTTTGTTCTCTAAGCTTTTTGCAAACTGAGTGGTATTTGCAGCGTCAAAATAAGACACACCACGACATGTTAAATGTTGATAGGTATTGTCCGCTTTAAGTTTAGGATCGAATGCCCATTTTTGTTTACCTGTCGCAGGATCAAGTGCAATTAAACGTTGGTGAGTTGTACACATAAACATGTCATTGCCGACTTTAATCGGAGTGACTTGGTTTGTGGTTTCACCTGAGTCATTTTCTGTTGGTAACTCACCTGTACGGAAAGTCCATGCTACTTCTAAATCTTTAACGTTGTCGCTATTGATTTGGGTGAGTGGAGAATAACGTACACCACCTTGTGTACGACCATAGGCAGGCCAATCTTCAGGAGCAATACCCTCAATCGCTTTGGCTGTTTGAGGTTGTGCATTTTTAATTTCACCGTGAATTTCTTGCGGATCATTAAAAATTGAATAGATCATCACGATAATCGCAATCACCAGTGTGCCTGATAATGTAATTTTCGCAGTTTTGCCATTTTCCATACCGCGTGTCACGGCAGGAATCAGTAACCAAAGGCCCAATAAGCCTAAAATATCAAAACGCGGTGCAAGTGCCCAAAAGTCAGAACCTGCCTCCCAAAGTCCCCAAATCACTGTACCCAGCATCAACGCTGCATAAATGTATAAAGAACTGTTTTGAATTTTTCTTAAGTATATTGCTGAAGCCAGCATTAACAGGCCGGCGATAATGTAGTACCAAGAACCGCCAAGGACTGCCAGCCAGATACCACCAATCAATAGAACCAAGGCGAAAATTGCCATCACAACGACGGTAAATGTTCGCATCCCAGTTCCGGTAGATGGGTTGCTCATGTTGACCACCTCTATTGTCGAATGTTGTATTTGGTGCGTGAAACACATTCAACACACCACCGTTTTTATGTCGCAAAGAGAAGTTGTTACAAAAACAATTCAAGGGGAAATATCGTAATTTTTCTCAGAATTACCGAATTGCTTTTATAAGAACTCTAATTTGACATCAATTAAAATGCTGTTTGAAATTTGATACCGCCGACCCACGCATTCTCACCATTTTTGTAAGCACCGACGTGACGGATATATTGAATATTAGGACGAATAGTCAGCCAGTTTGCTGCATGAATACCGTAGTAAATTTCTGCGTCATACTCTTCACTTTGTAGACCGCGTGCATCAACGCTGTTATTGGCAATATTGGCGTCATTCACATCATCATTAATGCTGATACGTCCTAAGCCAATCGCGATTTCATCCTGAGGACGTGCATCGAATGCGCCTTTGTATACCAAGCCAATGTTTTGCATATCACTCACATTGTTGGTGTCTGAGTCATGCACTGTGACATTTACAAAACCACTCAAACCACGTGAGGCATCGTCTTTGTGTGCTGTCAGTTGTTGTTTCGCCACAATCCAACCACCTTGATGGTGATCTTTTTCATTTATTGGGCTATCAATGACATCGGCATCAGCGGTACTGTAGTAGTAACCTGCACGGTATTCACCCGGAAGCTTTTGTGTCCCCACTTTTGGAGTCCACACCACTTCAGCAGGAATAATCGCACCTTTAGAACCATCAGTACTCAAGTTCCAACCTTTACCACGT
Source organism: Acinetobacter sp. YH16042 (assembly GCF_013417245.1). Lineage (NCBI taxonomy): Bacteria > Pseudomonadati > Pseudomonadota > Gammaproteobacteria > Moraxellales > Moraxellaceae > Acinetobacter > Acinetobacter sp. YH16042. The sequence continues at coordinate 28,890 of NZ_VPEJ01000014.1, read as the reverse complement.
TTTAGATTTTCAGGGTTGTATTCATAAACCCCGACTTGTGCATAGAGTTCAGGCTGAATGTTATATTTCACGCGAGCAGCCCATTGGCTGACTGGCCAGTTGTACCATTGGTCACCGACCCAGTTACCCACTTGTGAACCACAAAGTGCTAAGTTTTGAAAGTCACAGTCAAAGCTGTTGAAATCTTCACCTTCACCAAAACGACCGACTTTAATATCTAATTTTTGGTCTAAGAATTTTTTCTTGATCCAAAAATCAGTCAAATGCCAAGTTTGACCACGACCCCACACTTCTTGTGTTGCACTTAAATGACCATTTAATGCATCTGAAGTTTGAGACAATGAACGACCATTACGTTCAGTGATATTGATTTGCGCTTCGGTATCTTTCCAACCCGCAATTTTTTCTAAATCGAGATGTGCCCCGATCGCGAATTGGTCCGCATATTCAGTGCCATGGCCAGAAGCATGCTTTGCATCTAACAAAGTGGCTAATTCGCCACCATAACTAAAACTAAAATCGTAACCTTTCTGTTGGAGAGCTGTTCGTTGACCGTTCCAATCACCGAACATCCATGGGCTTTCAGAACTGAAAGCATCTGCAGTAGTTGCCGCTTGGGTTGCTGAACCCGCAAGCATTATGCCGAGGCTAAGATATAAAGATCCAAGTTTACTCACAGCTATTTTCATTTGGAGACCTATATACCAATTGTGTTAATAGTTCATATAATACTCTCACATTTGTATAATTTATTTATTTTTTTGTTAACAACTCTCAATATTTACATGGATGTTTATCTAATTAAGAGATTTTAAAGGTTTTATTGTTTAACCTATCACCTTTTTTTATACCATTCATAACCAATTATCCGCACCTAAAGTTTTACCCACATGGGTATAAATCAATGCTGATCTAGAAAATTTAATCGGGCATGCCAGTTGAGTTTGTGTCATTGTGTCGCCTTCTTGTAGCGGAACTTCAACACGCCAATGCCGCTCTTGGGCCAATTGTGAATTTAGGGCTTCATCCAAACTTAAAACTGGTTCCACACAGACATCTTGGGAGGCAAAAATCATTTTCCACTCCGCCCATGTTTTGGTCAGTATCTTGCTGGCAACTGCATGCTTAATTTCAGTCTGATCCTGTGGATCAAATGACATGCCTTGCGTCGCTAAAGCGGGTAAATCTAGAATTTGCGCCAATCCATGTAAAAACTGCGGCTCTAGACCACCTATAGACAGATAACGACCATCTTGCGTTCGATAGTAGTCATAGAAACTGCCGCCATTCAGATGTGCCGTCTCTGCCGCGGTTACCGTATTGGCAGCCAATACTCCAGCTGCAGCCATATTGTTCAATGCGACAGCGCAATCGGTCATGGAAATATCAATATATTGTCCTAAACCGCTACGGTAGCGCTCAATCACCGCAGCTAAGATGCCAGTAATTGAATGCATTGATCCGCCTGCCACATCGGCGATTTGAATCCCCATCGGTGGCGGGCCACTATCTTGGCGTCCGCTATGACCTGAAATACCCGATAAAGCCAAGTAGTTGATATCATGCCCTGCGCGGTCTTTGTAATGCCCGGTTTGACCATAACCCGTAATCGAGCAGTAAATAAGTCGGGGATTAATTTCGGCCAAATCTGCATAATCCAAACCCAAGCGTTGCATGACACCTGGACGAAATTGTTCTACCACGATATCAAAATCTGAAATTTTCGCTTTGATCAATTCAATGCTTTTCGGATCTTTTAAATCCAATGCGATGGATTGTTTATTGCGATTTAAATAACTATGCGCGGTGGCTTGCCCATTGGCATAAGGTGGCATCAAACGAACCAGATCGGGACGCGTCGGTGACTCAATATGCACAACTTCCGCACCCATATCAGCCAAATACAAGGTCGCAAATGGTCCTGGGAGTAATGTCGAAAAGTCGAGTACTTTCAATCCTTTTAAAGCAGCTTCCATGGATATTTTTCTCTAATTGTGTAGATTTTTTATCCATGGTAGAAATATAAAATGATTAAAACAATGTCATGTTCAGCCATTTACCTTGATAGTTTCGGCAATTTACCATGTAAAAATGGCAAAACCGCTGTTGTAAATTGCCATGATTTCTTTTTTTAGCGTCATTTAGGTCAAACATTTGTGAACATTAAAGAGACTGAAGGATTAAACATGAGTCGTGATACGATCAGTATCCATTTCGTCAACGCAGCCTTAACTGGTGTGAAACGTCTCGGCATGGATGTCGAAACTTTATTGTCTCATGTTGGCATTGAGGCTGAACTTCTACGCCAACCCAAAGCCCGTATTTCACCTGAACAATACACACGTTTTATTAAAATGTTGTGGATGGTGACCCAAGACGAACATGTCGGTTTTGATATTCAACCGCGCCGCTTGGGTACTTTTGCCATTATGTGCCAATTGATTATTCATGCAAAAACCCTTGGTGATGCACTTGAATTGTCTTCGCAGTTCTACAAACTGTTTGGTGATGAATGGTCAGTGACACTAGAACGTGATAAACACGAAGCACGTTTAGTTCCTCAAATTCCAAAATCTATGGACCCAGACCATTTCATTACAGAAAGTATGCTGATGATTTGGCATGGTCTCGCTTCTTGGTTGATTGAACGTCGTCTGCCTTTAGAACGCGTACACTTCGGTTATGAACGTCCTGAACATGCTGACGAATATGATGCCTTGTTTTTTGCACCTGTAATGCAGTTTGATACACCGCGAACTGAAATTACATTTGCAGCGGATTATTTAGATTTACCCATTCGTCAAAACGAAGAAACGCTTGAAGAATTCTTAAAAGCGGCTCCTGCACAGTTATTGGTTAAATTTAAAAATACCAATTCATTAACGTCTCGTATCCGTGATGTGCTGAAGAGTCAAATTGGCGAAGAAATGCCAACCTTGAACGATGTTGCTTCAATGCTGTATCTATCTCCGCAAACACTACGTCGTCGTTTAGCCGCTGAAGGTAAGAGCTACCAAGGTGTGAAAGATGCCTTACGTCGAGATGCTGCAATTCACTTATTGCTTAATCCAGACTTAACGCTTGAAGATGTTGCACAGCAAGTCGGCTTTAGTGAAACCAGTACTTTCCACCGTGCATTTAAAAAGTGGACCGGTGTAACACCAGGCCTATACCGCCAATTACATGGTTATCACTAAGCATCATTCAAAACTAGCATTCTCTAAAACCTGATCTCGATCAGGTTTTTTATTTCGGAAAATCTGCGCGTTGTTTTTGACAAAGCAATGGATCGACAGGCGTAATCACTCGTTTGCCATCCTGTATCCGATACATTTCTGCCTTGGTCACATGATCATTTCGATCATACTCACAGGCTAAACCGCCCGTCCCCTCATCTGCGGGATGAATGCCATAGATCATATAAATATAAAAACCGATCAAGCATACAAAACCTAAGCAGCCTGCAAAAACAAGCCAAGCCAGACCTTTCAATACTCGCTTCACATTTTTATGCATGCAGATCTTCAATATGTACTGAATCGATAGCAACTGATCTTAACCGATCCTCGCTTTCAATATGCAGGTTGATTTTTATCTTATTCAGCAGCAAGCGTTGACCAAAAATATCAAACGACTCACCCGTTCTCATCATTGCACTGGCTTGATTAATCCGTACACTCAAAAAACCAATAAAAATTTATAGATCATAGGGACAGGATTATGAGCGAGGCTTACATCATTGATGCCATTCGCACACCGCGCGGCAAAGGAAAAAAAGATGGTTCACTGCATGCCGTTAAACCCATCAGCCTACTGACCGGTTTATTGAACGAATTGCAAAACCGCCATCAATTTGACACCGCTGCAGTAGACGACATTGTACTGGGCTGTGTAACTCCAATTGGTGACCAAGGCGCAGACATTGCCAAAACCGCAGCCATTGCAGCAGGTTGGGACAATGATGTAGCAGGCGTTCAAATCAACCGTTTTTGTGCATCAGGTTTAGAAGCTGTGAATATGGCAGCGCAAAAGGTGCGTTCTGGCTGGGAAGACCTTGTGGTGGCTGGCGGTGTAGAGTCGATGTCTCGTGTGCCAATGGGCAGTGACGGCGGCCCTTGGGCGCTCGACCCTGAAACCAATATGGCCTGTGATTTTATTCCGCAAGGCATTGGGGCAGATTTAATTGCCACCATTGACGGTTACAGCCGAGCAGATGTGGATGCCTTTGCAGCCAACTCTCAGCAAAAAGCCGCCGCAGCGCAAGCCAATGGTTACTTTGACCAATCTGTCGTTCCAGTTAAAGACAAAGCAGGCGTCACTGTTTTAGCCAAAGATGAATTTATTAAACCAACGACCACAGCAGAAGACTTAGGCAAACTCAACCCAAGTTTTGCCATGATGGGTCAAATGGGCTTTGATGCCATCGCCTTACAAAAATATCCTGAAGTGGGTGCGGTCAACCATGTACACCATGCAGGCAACTCATCGGGCATCGTAGATGGTGCTGCCGTGGTGTTGCTTGCCTCTGAAAAAGCAGTCAAAGAACAAGGTTTAAAACCACGCGCCAAAGTGCTGGCAACAGCATTGGTAGGTGCTGATCCGACCATTATGCTGACTGGCCCTGCACCTGCTGCGCGTAAAGCCTTAGCCAAAGCTAACTTAACCATTGATGATATTGACCTATTTGAAGTGAACGAAGCTTTTGCAGCAGTCGTGATGCGTTTTATTACCGAACTCAAGGTTGATCCTACCAAAGTCAATGTGAATGGCGGTGCAATTGCATTAGGACATCCGCTGGGTGCAACAGGCGCCATGATTTTAGGCACCCTGATGGATGAACTAGAACGCCAAGGTAAAAAACGCGGTTTAGCAACCTTGTGTGTGGGCGGTGGTATGGGCATCGCAACGATTATTGAGCTAGTTTAATTAACCGAACCGTACACAGCATTTGATACTTGGTATGTGTCATCCACAACCTGACCAAAAATTGAAAATAATGTTTCTGCGAACTTTTAGAAAAAAGACATTAGTTGACAGGTTTTGTGGATGACAAATGGTTTTGCCTACTTTTGCCGAAACAAAAGTAGGTCGAACCTGAATGAAGCTAAAGCACTGCTTTAGCTGAAATGAAAAAAACAGTAATAAACAAATTTGTAAAGACTCCGTAGTGACGATGAATAATTTAAATCTCAAAAATCACTAGCAAAGTCATAAAAATATTTGGATAAAATTTATGAGCGCAATTCAATTTGAAAAAAATGCCGACAATATCGTCATTTTAACTTTAGATTCTCCAAACCAATCTGCCAACACCATGAATGCAGACTTCCGCACGGCACTGGCTGAAACGGTAGACAAACTGCAAGCAGATGAAAATATTGTAGGGATTATTTTCCGTTCCGCAAAAAAAACCTTCTTTGCAGGCGGTGATTTAGACGAACTGATTCAAGCTACACCTGAGCATGCAACTGAATTCTTCAATATGATTGAAGAAATGAAAGCCAAACTGCGTTATATCGAAACACGCGGCATTCCTGTTGTTGCAGCCTTAAATGGCACAGCGCTGGGCGGTGGTTGGGAGTTAGCACTCGGTTGTCATTATCGAATCGCACTGAATGATGCTAAGGCGAAATTTGGCTTACCAGAAGTAACTTTAGGCTTACTACCGGGCGGTGGCGGTATTGTACGTATGGTACGTTTATTGGGTCTGCAAAATGCTTTTCCGCTCTTGATGGAAGGCAAACAAGTTGGTGTCGAAAAAGCCAAATCGCTCGGGCTGATTCAAGACACTGCAGATAGCCTTGAAGACCTGATGGACAAAGCGATTGCGTGGGTCAAAGCCAATCCAAAATCACAGCAGCCCTTTGATGTAAAAGGCTATAAAATTCCGGGCGGTACGCCATCGACTCCTGCTGTGGCGCAAATGCTCGCCATTGCCCCCGCTATGCTACGTGACAAAACCAAGGGCTGTTACCCTGCGCCTGAAGCCATTATGTCGGCTGCTGTTGAAGGCGCTCAGGTCGATGTTGATACGGCGCTCACGATTGAATCACGTTACTTTACTTACCTTGCAACCGGTCAAATTTCTAAAAATATGATCGGCACCTTCTGGCATGGTCTCAACGCTATTAAGTCTGGTGCAAGCCGTCCAAAAGACGTCGCGAAATGGCAAGCCACCAAAGTTGGTATTTTAGGTGCAGGCATGATGGGTGCAGGCATCGCTTATGCCACAGCATCAAAAGGCATTGCAGTTGTACTCAAAGATGTTTCTGTTGAAGCTGCTGAAAAAGGCAAAGCCTATAGCCAAAAACTGCTAGATAAAAAAGTATCTCAAGGCCGTTTAAGTGCAGAAAAACGTGATCAAGTTTTAGGACTGATTCATGCCACTGCAGATGCTGCCGACTTACAAGGCTGCGACTTGATCATTGAAGCGGTATTTGAAAATGTCGAACTCAAAGCCAAAGTGACACAAGAAGCAGAAGCCTATTTGGCAGATGGCGGTATTTTTGCATCCAACACCTCAACCTTGCCGATTTCAGGCTTGGCCAATGCATCTCAAGATCAAGCTAAATTTATCGGTCTACATTTCTTTAGTCCTGTCGACAAAATGCAATTAGTGGAAATTATTAAAGGTAAAAACACTTCGGCTGAAACTTTGGCTAAAGCCTTTGACTTTGTGCAGCAAATTGGCAAAACGCCAATTGTAGTGAATGACAGCCGTGGCTTCTTTACCAGCCGTGTCTTTGGCACCTTTGTGCAAGAAGGTTTACGTCTGCTGTCTGAAGGCGTACACCCTGCCCGCATTGAAATGGCTGCACTAAAAGCCGGCATGCCTGTAGGCCCATTGGCGATTCAAGATGAAGTGTCTTTAACGCTGTCTGAGCATGTTGCGGCCGAGACACGTAAAGCCTTGCAAGCCGAAGGCAAAGACCTACCACGTTCAGGTGCGGATGACGTTATTCAAACGATGATTCATGAGTTCGGACGTAAAGGTAAAGTAGCTGGTGCAGGTTTTTATGAATATCCTGAAGGCGGTAAAAAGCACCTCTGGGAAGGCTTGAGTAAATGGCAGAAAGATAATGCTATTTCTGAACAGGAAATGATTGACCGCTTCCTATTTGTACAGTCGCTCGATACGCTACGCTGCCTAGAAGAAGGTGTTTTGGAATCGACTGTCGATGGCAATGTCGGTTCAATCTTCGGGATTGGTTTTGCCCCTTGGACAGGTGGTGCACTTCAATTTTTAAATCAATATGGTTTGGAAAAAGCGCTATTGCGTGCCAATACACTAGAAGCAAAATATGGCGAACGCTTCAAAGCACCGCAATTGCTGAAAGACAAAGTGGCGAAAGCTGAGCAGATTTAATTATTCATTTTGAGCATGCAAATTTTGCTGTTCAATCACATCAAAAGGAGCTTCGGCTCCTTTTAATTTTCCTTCGCATTCGCGTGTTTGCAAACAAGTCTAGATTTTACGCGAACTCTCATCTGTTTTATGTTATAAAGTAACAAGTTTTTTGATTTCTTTTTATCCGATTGAGTAGCTTGTTATGACTGATCATACTTCTCCTGAAAAATCACCATGGGGCTGGAAAGCACTGATTATCTTCTGTATTTTAGGTGCGCTATTCATGGGTATTTTCTGGCTTGCTGTGACCAATGAACCAGACTATATGCCGAGCCAACAGAAAAAAGACAATACTCAACAGCATGCATTTAAAAATGCCCCTGTGATGTCAGAAGAAGCCTTGAAAAAGGCGCGAGCTGATCAAGCAGCTCGTGAAGCTTCTGCGCCGACTGCAGCAGATATGCATATGACTGAAGAACAACATGCACATATGGATGACATGAGCCCTGAACCTACTGCATCGAATGATCATGGCCACTAAGCTTTGACCCAATCTATGCAATAAAAAAACGCTTAAAATATTAAGCGTTTTTTTATTTATAAACTTCGAATTTTAAGTATTTAAGCCAAAGCCATATACATATCTTGATGCTGAATACCACAATCTAAATATTCATCACCTTCAACAACAAAACCCAACGCGGCATAAAACGCTATGGCATGCACTTGTGATGATAGTTTTAAATATTCACGTTGTTCTAATTTCGCTTGTTCGATGATGGCTTGCATCAAGAATTTACCGACACCCTGACCGCGATAGGCCTTTAAAACAGCAACACGGCCTATACTGTTATTTTTCAACAAACGAGCAGTTGCAACAGCTTTTATCCCATCATGAACAATAAAATGCAGTGAAATCGCATCTTCTGCATCCCACTCATCTTCGGGCGATATCTGCTGTTCTAAAATAAAGACCTGTTCACGTATCGGCCGAGCTGCAGATGCTAGTTGCTCCCACGGACCGAATTGAATATTTAACTGCGGCATCCCTTCATCCTTTAGCATTTACAGCCAATATCTTGCTGGTCCCATTGATCATTTAACAATAATTCTAACGAATGCTTTTGAATGCCATACATGTCCTTTAAAGCTTGAATCTGTGCCAATACCGCTTGATCAGGCTCGACATAGTCTGCACGTTTGGTTGCCAAGATCATTTTATTTTTACTGGTATGCTCAAGTGCCACAAATTCAAAGACTTTGGTTTCATAACCATAAGCTTTCAAAAAAAGTGCACGAATCGTGTCAGTAAGCATCTCTGCTTGCTGGCCTGCATGAATACCAAATTGCAACATCGGTACGAGCACTTGCGGCGCTTTCAATTGCGGACGCAATTCTTTATGACAACACGGCGCACACATGATCATTTGCGCATTTAATCGAATACCCGTATGAATCGCAAAGTCCGTTGCTACATCACAAGCGTGCAGTGCAATCATGACATCTAAGCGCTCAGGCGCATATGTACGAACATCGCCTTGGAAAAAATCCAGTTGGCTGAAATTCGACTGCTGCGCAACGCTTTGGCAAAATTCCACCATTTTCGGATTTAGCTCAACCCCTGTCACTTTAGGCACTTGCTGGTGTTTTGCTAAATAATCATATAATGCAAAAGTCAGATAGCCTTTACCTGAACCAAAATCCACGACATGTAGAGATTGATCGGTCTCTTTGATCTGGCTTAAAGCGCCTGAAAAAATTTCTACAAATTTATTAATTTGTTTCCATTTACGTGCCATGCTCGGAATAATTTGTGCTTTTGCATCCGTAATACCGAGTGGCTGTAAGAAATAACTGTTTTGATCGACATAGCGATGTTTCGCTCGATCATGTCCTTGCTGCTCCGTAGGAATTTTCCCTAAGGCTGGCTGCTTTTTGCTGATGCTTAGCATCGCTTTCTTTTTATTTTTTTTGAGCTGAATTTCTTCATCCAAGGTCATCAGGTTGGCTTGCTTACAACAACTCAATAAACTTTCGACTTGTTGATATGCGGATGCGATTGGATAGTTTTTGGTGATGTCTTGGGTTTTGTAACGATATAAACAGCTGAGAAATGACTCGCAAGGTCATTTTTTCTAATTGCTCTAATTCACCTTTATACTGACTCAAGATCATGCGATCAAAACGCTGTGTTTCAATGGCTTGCTGAAAGGCTGCTAAAAATTGCTGCTCTTGCGTAGAGGGAGAAGCCAAAGATGACATAATATAAACCTAGATAAATTTGCAAAACAATTTTAAATCTTCTTACACCAAAAGCAAAATTGAATTACTATACATGTGTATATTTAAATTATTATAAAAGATACGTTATGAATGCTCCCCATCTTTTAGCTTATGACCCAGCTGAAGAAAGACTGAATTTCTATACCCATGCTTTCGGTGCGGCTTTGTCTGCCATCGCAGGTATCCTACTGATTTTAAAAGGCTCCTACCTTCCAACTGGACAATGGCTTGCACTTTGGGTGTATGCATTCAGTATGCTGTTATTGTTTTCAGCATCGAGTCTATATCACTTCGCAGAGTCTCCTGAGCGCCGTGGTTGGTACAAAAAACTCGACCATACTGCAATCTATTATTTAATTGCAGGCACTTACACCCCGTTTCTGGCAATCGCACTGCCTACCGCAAAAGCGCATTATTTACTCATTGCACTGTGGGTCATTGCCGCAATTGGGACACTATTCAAATTAATTTTCATTCATCGTTTTCAAAAGATTTCGTTGATTGCCTATTTGGTGATGGGATGGCTTGCGGTACTGGTAATGGATGATATGCAACGCTTTTTATCTGATCAAGCTTTAACCTACCTGATCATTGGCGGGCTATCTTATACAATCGGTGCATTGTTTTATGCCTTAAAAAAGGTAAGATATACACACGCTATCTGGCATATTTTTGTATTGATAGGTGCAGGATCACATTTCCTGTCGATTTATCTCTACGTGATATAACCCACTGACACTGCATTCTTTAGTGACCCTAATTCCGCAGTTCGTAAGTTGGTATTTCGTATTTTTTTAAGAAATTACGCCTTTTTTAAAAAGATTACGCTTTTAAAACTAAGTTCAATTATTTTTAGTAAGTGTAAGGTCCACCATGGCGTCTTCAAGTGCTGCTGCCACTGAACAGCAACCAACAAATTCAAAATTCCGCGTACTTACAGCAAGTCTTGTAGGTACCACAATCGAGTTCTTCGATTTCTACATCTATGCAACTGCGGCTGTAATTATCTTCCCGCATCTGTTCTTCCCTGCAAGTACAGATCCAACAACCGCAACAATTCAATCTTTAGCAACGTTTGCGATTGCCTTTATTGCTCGCCCGATTGGCGCAGCATTCTTTGGCCATTTAGGTGACCGTATCGGTCGTAAAGCCACATTAGTTGCCGCTCTCCTCACCATGGGGATTTCGACAGTATGTATCGGCTTGCTTCCAACCTATGCTCAAATTGGTATCGCTGCTCCGCTCATGCTTGCACTTTGTCGCTTAGGTCAAGGTCTTGGTTTAGGTGGTGAATGGTCAGGTGCCGTGCTACTTGCAACTGAAAATGCGCCAGAAGGCAAACGTGCTTGGTATGGTATGTTCCCTCAATTGGGCGCGCCAATCGGCTTTATTCTTGCAACAGGCTCATTCTTGACCTTAGGTCACTTCATGTCTGAAGCTGAGTTTATGCAATGGGGTTGGCGTATTCCATTCATTGCAAGTGCGCTATTGGTTATTGTCGGTCTGTGGATTCGTCTAAAATTACATGAAACACCTGCGTTCCAAAAAGTTTTGGATAAGCAAAAAGAAGTTAACATTCCATTCAAAGAAGTGATCATCAAGCATTGGGGGATGTTAATTCTCGGTACGATTGCCGCGATTTGTACATTTGTAGTGTTCTACTTAACCACAGTATTCGCTTTACAATGGGGTACAACCCAGCTTGGTTACACACGTGAAGAATTTTTAAAACTTCAACTGGTTGCCACACTTTGTTTCGCTGCCTTCATTCCACTTTCTGCTGTATTTGCTGAAAAATTTGGTCGTAAAACGACTTCGATTGCGGTATGTGTTGTATCTGCATTGTTTGGCTTAGTCTTCTCAAGCATGCTTGAGTCTGGCAGTACTGCGATGGTGTTCTTATTCCTATGTATCGGTCTTGCGATCATGGGTTTAACCTATGGTCCAATTGGTACGGTATTGTCTGAAATCTTCCCAACTTCTGTACGTTACACAGGTTCAGCTTTAACCTTTAACATGGCTGGTATTTTTGGTGCATCTTTCGCGCCACTGATCGCAACTAAACTTGCAACTGGCTATGGTTTATATGCAGTAGGTTACTATCTAACTGCAGCATCAATCCTTTCATTGATCGCGTTCTTAATGATTCGTGAAACTAAAAATGATGATGTGAATAATCAGGTTTAATCTGCACATAATAAAAAAGCCAGCACCTATTGCTGGCTTTTTTATGTCTCAAATTGAGTCAATGAACTGATGAATACTCTGTAGTTGACAGCATTTTGATGTAATTCATGAATGCAGCTTAGATCCAACTGAGCAATACACATCATCTGTTTCAAGACACGGTCATTCACTCAACTTCAAACAGCAAATGTTTAATGGCACGGTTCAATTTTATTAACAAAGCAAGGTCTGTAGCTCTTCATCAAGAGGAACAGTCACCAAACCGTTTAGCGATAATGAACGGTAGTTTTTGATTAAACCAACTCGATAATATCAATGGTCGGTGGCACAAGAAAACGGAAAGGTACCCCAACCATGCCCGTACCAACAGTGACAAAGACATCTGCATTGTCATGCTGATATAGCCCTTTTTTATGACCTAAAATCGACACTTTTTTCATTACATAATCGGTCAACCATGGCAATTCCACTTGTCCACCATGTGTATGACCCGACAACATCAATGGTCGTCCTGGCAGTTTAGGTACCATATCAACGGTATCTGGATTATGCGACAAAATGATCCAAGGTTTATCTTGTGGCAATTCTGGCAAATAGCGCATATCGGCTTTACCAGCCCATAAGTCCCCAACGCCTAATAAGCGAAACTCATTAAATTCCACCACTTGCCCTTCGATATCCACCACATGATTACTTTCTAATGCATGTTTTAATAACGCTTGAATAGGCGGGCCGGGATATTGCTCATCATGATTACCATTCACCGAATAAATCGGCGCAATAATATTTTTCAGTACAGCCAGTTCTTCAGCCAACTTATTTTCAGGCTCATAAGTCCAATCCCCTGCAACCACGACCAAATCAGGATTTTGTGCATTGATTTTATCGACGATCATTTTTAACTGACGTTCATGACCCGAAAATAAACCAATATGTAAATCACCAATTAAGGCAATGCGTACAGGCTTTAATAATTGTCGTGTTTCATGCAATTGATATTGGCATTTTTTCACCTGAATCATGTGCGGCTCGATAAATCGGGCATAGCACAAAAGCCCCGTAACAGCACCGACAAAAATCGCTTCATGTAGTGAATAATAGCCACTCCAGCCTGCATAAAAGCTAAAGAAGAATAAAGGGATAAGTAAATAAGAAAGATAAAATGCCAACAAATGTACGAAAGCTTTAAATGGATGAATCGTTTCCGTGCGCGACTGACTTAGCCAAGCTTGGGAAATTGCCCAAACGCCTAACACAGCCAATCCGATATAAAAATACATCACTACGGAATCTAATTCCCACATACATTTGCTCTACAATTTGTTTAACAAGAAAACTCGGTCATTGTATTTATCTTTTCACAGCTGACACTTATACTCAAATCAAATTTTTTAGTATGTCTAACAGTATGAACTTAGCTACACTGAAACAGCAAAATTTGCCCTTCATACACAACCACGCTAAGGCGGTTTTGCTGAGTTGTAGCCTTGTTTTGACTTTATCTGCATGTAGTACCTTGCCTAAACAGCAACCACAACCTGTGGAATATGCCTTTAATACCCCTACAGACGATACTAGCCTCGCCAAAATTGTGCTGCCGCTACGTGAACAAAATCCAGACTTAACCGGTTACCACGTTCTTTATGACCCATTAGAGGCCTTAGCAGCTCGAATCGAGCTAATCAATAAGGCCGAAAAAAGTTTAGATCTACAATACTATATTTGGGATAACGACAAAATTGGTGCTTTGGCCCTACATGCCATGATCAAAGCTGCAGATCGTGGGGTGAAAATTCGTTTATTGGTCGATGACAACAATGCCAAAAAAATGGAAGGCATTTATATGGCACTCGACCAACATGCCAATATTGATGTCAAACTGTATAACCCCTACCGCTTCCGACATTTCCGCCCTGTCGATATGGTGCTGGATCTAAAACGCATCAACCGCCGTATGCACAATAAAAGCTTTATTGCAGACAATCAGATCGCACTGATTGGTGGTCGCAATATGAGTAACCAATACTATAACGTCAGTGATAACTATCAATTTTCCGATGTTGACGTCATGCTGGTCGGTGCGGCATCCGATGAAATCATTCATTCTTTTGACGAATATTGGAATGATGACTATGCCTTTCCAGTACGCCAATTGGTTAATCCACGCCACTATAGCTTGCGCTTTGACAGTCTCAAACAACAACTCGATGACTATAACCAAGAAGCCACTGTGGTCAATTATTTGGACTTAGCCAATCGTTCACATGCCTTTGATGACTGGCTCAATAATAAAATCCAATTTGACTGGGTCAAAGCCGAAGTCGTCAAAGACTCCCCGAGCAAAATCAAATCTAAAGCCAAAAAAGAAGAGCACCTTAACTTTCAGCTCCTCAACCGTTTAGATAAACCGGAACAAAGTGTCGATATCGTTTCAGCCTACTTTGTCCCAGAAAAAAAAGGGGCTGAACGCCTAAAAAACCTTCGTGCAGATGGCGTAAAAGTCAGAGTCTTGACCAACTCATTCCAGGCCAATGACGTACCATTGGTTCATGCTTTTTATAGCAAATATCGTCAAGATCTCTTGGAACACGACGTTCAACTCTATGAATTTCTCTCTAGACCTGATGCAGAAAACCTCAACACCAATACCAAAGAGTTGGCGGAAAAATCTAAAGTTAGTCTAAAAGGTTTAAGCCGTTCAAGCCTGCATGCCAAACTGATGGCAATTGATGAAAAACAAGTCTTTATCGGCTCATTTAACTTTGATCCACGTTCAGCATATTTAAATACTGAAATTGGGGTATTACTGAATAGCCCACGCTTAGCCAAAGCCGTCCACTACACCATGGATGAAAATTTAAGTAAATATGCCTATAAGTTAGTGCTCAATGCAGACCAACAGATCAATTGGAAAATTAAGCTGTCAAATGGTCAAACGCGTATTTATCCACGTGAACCGAAAATCAAGTGGTGGCAAAAAGCGGGGGTGAAATTTATCTCTTGGTTGCCGCTCGAAGGCTTTATGTAAGGATTGTGCTGCAAAGGCATCCCCTTGCAGCCTGTATCATTAAATTATTTAGCTTCAACTGGAACTGGCGCTTTAAGAACTTTAGCTTGAAGCTCTGCTAATCCCTGATTCATTTTTTGCTGCACTTCTTGTGTCAGACTGTCAACAGTATGACCTGCCGAATCAATTGCGGGCAATGTCATCAGATGCGCTGTGACTTTCGGCATTTCTAAGACATTTTTGACATGTCGATCAAAGCTAATGTCTCCGACATAGGGTGCAATATTATCGAGTTCACCGTCCTGATTCACATAGCAAATTAAGCAAATTTGGACTGGACGTTCGGCTTCAATCGCCGCACCTAAAATACGACCATGAATTTTTTTAATTTTGCTGCCATCTGAAGTGGTGGCTTCTGGGAAAAAGAGTACCGGCGTATCTTGTTTTAAGAAGCCTGTAATTTGTTCTTTAATTTTAATCGAGTCGCCAGAGCCACGCTTAATAAATAAGGTACCACCGCCTTTCGCCAAATTACCCAGCACTGGCCATTTTTCAATTTCAGCTTTCGCCAAAAAGAAAACACGTGCGCCAGAACCCAAAACTGCCACATCTAACCATGAAATATGATTACTTACCCAAAGGGCTGGTTGACGTGGAATTTCGCCATGCACTTTGACTTCAAGATTAAATACTTTGCATAACTTGCGACAAAAATACTGCACATAGCGGGTATTTTGCGGGTTATTCGGGTCTTTATACAATTGATGACGATAAACCAAATAAAAACCCTGCGTCACGGCAACAGCTGCTGCACCGACTTTTTTACAATACAAATAAAATTTTGAAAACACATTAATTTGCGGTGTATTGACGATTTGAGGTTGATTCATAAACGGTTCACTAAAATGACACGGTGCCACAATTTGGCGTAAATTTTCATCATCATATACCGAAGACAGTTTTTTTGCATTGATCATAAAAACCGAAGTCGAAGATAATATTTTTCCATTTTAATCGTTTTTAAAAATCAAATATCATTTTTATATCGATTTTAAAGGTTATGCATTATGAATCACTCACATTCAGATCCCCCTCCTATTTCTTCATGGCAAGCTTTAAAAGCCATTGCTGGTTTTTCACTGATATATATGAGTGTGCTTTTTTTACTGGCACTGAGCTTTCACAGCTTTCTCTAATTGAATAGCACGACATACAGCAACTTAGCCATTAATCCCTCACTTAGATTAACCCTCGCACTCCATTTTCGCCTAAAATGAATCTTTAAACAGGAGTGTGTGCTGAGTGGAAAATTTAAATCAACATCAAGCGAGCGGTGAACGCGTTATTTTAGTCAGCGTGGCAGTACAAATGCTCGCAAACCTTGATGCCGAAGAATTCCACTTACTTGCTCAATCTGCAGGTGCCAATATTCTGCAACATGTGCATGCTCAGCGTATTAAGCCTGATGCCAAATTATTTATTGGCTCAGGGAAGGCTGAAGAAATTGCAGAAGTGGTTGCAGAGCATGAAGCTGAATTGGTCATCTTTGATCATGCACTCACCCCTGCCCAAGCACGTAATCTTGAACGCATCATGCGTTGTCGTGTGGTCGATCGTACAGAATTAATTTTAGATATTTTTGCCCAACGCGCACGTACCTATGAAGGTAAATTGCAAGTTGAATTGGCCCAATTACAGCATATGGCTTCACGACTGATTCGTAGTCGCGGCGATCTCGATAGTCAAAAAGGCGGGATTGGCTTACGTGGCCCGGGTGAAACCCTGCTAGAAACCGACCGTCGTCTACTCAAGCTCCGCATGGGACAACTCAAAGCAAAACTTGAGAAAGTCCGCCAAACACGTATGCAAGGTCGTGTGGCACGTCAAAAAGCCGCAGTTCCGACCGTGTCATTGGTCGGTTATACCAATGCGGGTAAATCGACCTTATTTAATAATTTAGCAAAAAGCGATGTCTATGCAGCAGACCAACTGTTTGCAACACTGGATCCGACCTTACGCCGTCTACATTGGGATGGTATCGGCAACTTAGTGCTCGCCGATACTGTAGGTTTTGTGCGTAATTTGTCGCACTCATTGGTCGAGTCATTTAAAGCCACCTTAGAAGAAACCTTGGAGGCGACCTTATTGTTACATGTCATTGACTCCAGTAGTCCAGACATGATGGAACAAATCGAGGCTGTCGAAAAAGTACTGAAAGAAATTGGTGTCGATGTTCCGATTCTGCGCGTTTATAACAAAATTGATGTCAGTGGCGAAGATCCTAAAATCATCTATGGCAAGCCGCATCAGCCGGAACGTGTCTATGTCTCAGCACATAGTGGTAAAGGTCTACCCTTATTACGCCAAGCGGTTCAAGAATGCTTAATGGGACAGATTCAAAGCTTTGAAGTCCGTCTAAAACCGGCTTATGGCAAATTAAGAACACAACTGTATGCGCTCAATGTGATCCAAAATGAAAATTATGATGAACAAGGCAACTTGATTCTGCACGTCATCATTGCCCCGCATAAGTTAGAACAGCTGATTAAACAGGCGCATTTACCCATTGATGAAATTTTGGGAACGCGTGCGCAACAATTCCAACGTCCTCTTGAAGAATTTGAAATTAAAGATTAAATCGGTTAAAACTTGATTTGTATAATTTTAACGAAAGACAAAAATGGACTGGATCAAGCGCATCGACTGGAAAGCCTGGATAGGCACTATTGCATTAATTATTCTTTTCCGTGAAGGCGCGGTCTGGGTCATGAAGCAATTCAATCACCCCGAATTAGGCAATCTCGTCGGACTGATTAGCTTACTGATCGTGCTTTCATTTTGGAGAAAATTCAACAAAATTCCGGCCAGTTTGGTCGACACCAATAATAAAATCATGAAAGAAAGTGCCTTTGCCTTCTTACCCATTAGTGCAGGCTCATTGCTGATGATGATGCATTTAGGTGATGAAATTCCAATGTTTTTGATTGTTCTCTTTGTCAGCACCCTCATACCGCTGTGGGTCTACGCAAAAATGTCTAAGAAATGGCTATAAGGAG
Organism: Acinetobacter sp. YH16042; assembly: GCF_013417245.1. Classification (NCBI taxonomy): domain Bacteria; kingdom Pseudomonadati; phylum Pseudomonadota; class Gammaproteobacteria; order Moraxellales; family Moraxellaceae; genus Acinetobacter; species Acinetobacter sp. YH16042. The sequence goes on along the minus strand of NZ_VPEJ01000014.1, from coordinate 11,009 downwards.
AATCAACATGCTTTCAATCATCTCTGGATTCATCATTACCCTGATCGCCTATCTTGTCGCAAAACCCATTAATAAAAAATTACCGCAAATCCCCGTGATTGTGATTGGGATGTTTTTCGTCATTGGTATGCTCTATCTTTTTGGCATTTCCTATGAAAGTTATATGGCACAGGTGAATCCACTGTTCAATAACTTACTCGGCTATGTCACAGTGGCCTTGGCCATTCCTTTAGCAGCGATGCGTTACGATGACTTACCATTAAAAGCCGTGGGCGGGATTTTAGTCTTTGCCAGTATCAGTGCCGTTGCCCTCCCTATGGGGCTGGCTTATTTACTGCATCTGTCTGATCCAACCATTATGGCTTTTGCTACACGAGCTGTGACGACCCCTATTGCCATCAACATTGCCACGCTGCTGCATTCCCCGATTCCTTTGGTGATTTTGATTGTAATTTTATCAGGGGTGATTGGTGCAGCATTTTCACCCATCATACTCAAAAACATTCATGATGAGCGTGCCTCAGGACTCGCTTTGGGACTTGCTGCACATGCTATTGGAACTGCACAAGCTTGGCAGCGCGGAAGTGTTGCGGGGCGCTATGCCGCTTTTGGTATGGCCGTCAATGCAGTATTTACAGCGATCTGGCTGCCAACCTTCATACTCTATCTACAAAATATGTGACTGAGCAATCACTTTAAAATGATTGTTTTGTATAAAAAACAAACTTAATATAAATTCTATGGTACACCACAACACATTGAATGATGTGCTGTGGATGTTACATTTTTGGTAAAGGCACTTTTGTGCAACATGTCAACTTTCCCGCATAAAATGTAAATATTTATGCTTAGAGTAGTTGCTCTAAGTTCAAATATTACCTAGTATGATCAATAAACCCTCACAAAGTGTATTGATAAAGGATTATTAATATGATCGAAAAAAGCTTGAAATGGGCTGCATTATTCGGTGCTGTAGTAACAAGCTCTGCACTCTATGCTCAAGATCTTACAGGGACTTGGCAACAAATTGACGATAAAACCGGCTCTCCTAAAGCACTGATCGAAATTCGAAAAGATGCCAAAGACACCTATACCGGAAAAATTGTCAAAGTGACGCCTCGTCCGGGTTATACACCAAAGGAAAAATGTGTGAATTGCCCTGCACCTTATACCAACCAACCTATTTTAGGCATGGATGTGTTTAAGGGGCTAAAACTTGAAAGCGAAAACACTTACTCTCAAGGGAAAATTATTGATCCTTTAGCAGGCAAAATTTATAGCTTAAAAGGCAAAATTTCTGCCAATGGTAAACGCTTACATTTACGTGGATATCTAGGGATTTCCGCAATTGGTCGTACACAGACATGGATTCGCGCTGAATAAATTTTAACTTTATTTAGTTCATTGATTTGATATAGGTGAACCACCTACAGGGAATATCTGATGAAAAAATTAAAAGTGAGCCTCTTATTCTTAGCTGCTGTAATGAGTGGTTCTGCCTTCGCACAAGATTTGTCAGGTACTTGGCAACAAATCGACGATAAAACAGGCTCACCTAAAGCGGTAATTGAAATTCGTAAAGAAGCCAATCAAACCTACACAGGTAAAATTGTTAAAGTCACTCCACGCCCAGGTTACACTCCACGTGAACTTTGCAATAAATGCCCTGCTCCTTACACCAATCAACCTATTTTAGGCATGGATGTCTTAAAAGGTTTAAAACAGGTGAATGACAGCAACAATTACGAAAAAGGACGTATTATTGATCCTTTAGCGGGACGAGTTTACGATACTAAAATTCGTCTGAATGCTTCAGGCAAACGTTTGACTTTACGTGCTTATATGGGTGTATCGACTTTGGGACGTAGCCAAACTTGGATTCGCATCAATTAACCCTCACTTAAAAATAAGTTAAAAAAAAGCCACCCTTCAGGGTGGCTTTTTTATGCCGAACATCTTCAAATTATTTTTAAATTAAAGTTGACTATTCTCATAAACTTTCTAACATACATGTTCATAAATCACGCTTCTCGGGGAAAAGCGATTATGTTTAAAAAAATATTATTCAGCCTATGCACATTGGGTTTGATGAATGTCGCATTTGCAAATGACATTGCCGGCACGTGGCAACAAATTGACGATAAAACAGGGGCGGCCAAAGCGATTATTTCGATTCACAAAGAATCAAATAATACATATACCGGTAAAATTATTAAAATTACGCCACGTCCGGGCTATACACCGCAAAAAAACTGTAATAAGTGCCCTGCGCCTTATACCAACCAACCAATTCTCGGTATGGAGATTATTAAAGGTTTAAAACAAGTTAATGACACAAATAATTATGAAAAAGGCCGTGTTATCGACCCATTGGCAGGTAAACTTTACGATGCAAAAATTCGTTTGAATAGCACGGGGAAACGTCTCACTTTACGTGCAAGTATTGGTGTTTCAGTACTTGGCCGTAACCAAACTTGGATTCGTTTAGACTAATCCTCACACCAATAAAAAAGCCGCATCAATGCGGCTTTTTTATTTTTAAATACTTACATTACAGGATTATCGACCGCAAACATGCGCTGATCTTCTAAACGATAGGCCATCAACTGATTGCCCCAAACACATCCGCCATCCACATTTTGGATTTTTGCTGAAATGCTTTTTCCTTGTAAAGCAGCCCAATGACCAAAAAGAATTTGATGGGTCTGAGCTGCTTGTGACTCAAACTCAAACCATGGCTTAAAACCCTTCGGCATAGGGTCATCGAGTGAATCTTTAAAACTGAACTCTAATCGACCTTCTGCATCGGTTAAGCGCATGCGGGTCAAATAGTTGGTAATACAGCGTAAGCGCGCATGACCAGACAAATCATCCGACCATAGGTTCGGCTCTTTACCGTACATCACTTGAAGAAACGCATCGACCACATCAAAGTCGTCATGACCAATCACCGCTTCCACTTCCTTTGCCAAGTCTGCGGTTTGCTGCGCAGTCCAATTCAAAGGAATACCCGCATGAGTCAAAATGGTTTGCTCATTCGGAAATAGACACAGCGGCTGCTTGCGTAACCAATCAATCAAATCATCACTTTCTAAAGCGTGAATCACATCATCGATATTGTCTTTAGGATTGATATCCTTAATACCACGAGCGCATGCCAGCAAAGTCAGATCATGATTGCCCAGTACCGTCGCCGCAACTTCACTATCCACTAATTTTTTGATGAACCGCAAAGCGCCTACCGAGTTTTCACCCCGTGCGACGAGATCACCGGCAAACCATATAAAATCTTGGTCTGCATCAAACTTGATCTCTTTCAGTAAAGCTTTTAATGCTTCAAAACAGCCTTGAACATCACCAATGACATAGTTATAGCGAATAGAGCGAGTCATAATTATTTAAGCCACCATTTGATCTGCTAATGCGACAAATTCTGCAAGTGTTAGAGTTTCCGGACGCGCCATTGGATCAACCCCTGCATTTTCAAAACCATCTTCAACCAGCATGCCTTTTAAGCTGTTACGCAAGGTCTTACGGCGCTGAGTAAAGACATGTGAAACCAAACGCGCAAGCGCTTTTTCATCTTTCGCCACAATCGGTTTAACAGCATAAGGCTCTAAACGGAATACCGCAGAGGTGACTTTTGGCGGCGGATTAAATGAGCCCGGCGGTACTTCAAATAAAAATGTCGGTTTGCAGAAGTATTGGATCATCACCGATAAACGGCCGTATTCTTTAGTATTCGGTGAAGCGGTAATACGGTCCACAACTTCTTTTTGCAACATGAAGTGCATGTCTTTGACTTTGTCCCCGAATTCCAAGAGATGGAATAACAACGGTGTCGAGATGTTATACGGCAAGTTACCAACCACACGCAGTGGACGGCCTTCGGCAAACAGCTCGGTAAAGTCATATTTCAGCGCGTCAGTTTCAACAATGGTCAAGCGCTCAGGATGCGGCACACGGCCCGGCAAACCTGCGGCTAAGTCACGATCCAGCTCAACCACAGTTAGAGCATCACATTCACCAATTAACGGCGATGTAAGCGCAGCAAGACCGGGACCAATTTCGACAATATTGTCACCAGTACGCGGATTTACCGAACGTACAATTTTGGCAATAACACGTTGATCATGTAAGAAATTCTGTCCAAACCGCTTACGCGTGTGATGCCCTTCATCTTTTGGGTTTAGGGCATTAATTTGATACATAAAATTCTCCGCATAGGTTTATTACAACGATTACTGACTTGATTCAAATTCACTCAAGCGAGCAAAAATTTCTTCGGACTTGGTCACATTATCCCGAGCCGCTTTAATTACACTGAGCAATGGCTCTTTTTGTTTCAACAAAGCCATTGTTTCAGATTTCATCATTTCTTCAGTTTCAGCCTGAATGGAGAGCAAACTTTCGCGCATTTCAGCATTGTTTACGCGCTCTACACCCAGTTCAGGATTACCATTCAGTTGAGCCTTCAAATAAATATTGAAAGTTTCAAAATCTGCTAAAAAGTCATCTAAATCGTCTGGATGAATAGAATTCACATCAGTTAAATTCAGCAAAGAATCCAACAGCCGTCCCGAAATAAAGACTTGATTTTTAGCAATAATCGCTTGCATTGCTGAATTGTTTGCTCTAGCCATCATATCAGCCAGAAGGTTATATTCAGCTTGAATACCCGGAATGGTTTCACTTACAAGAAGTTGAGATTCATATAGCGCACTCAGGCTATTTTGATGCTGTACAAGCAGATCAATATTAGCATTGATTGCCTGTCCATCTTGAAGCATTTTATCAGCACCATCACGATTCGCATATTTTTTATGCACCGCAGTCAGCGCTTGATTAAATTTTTGCTGATTATGTTTAAAGCCATCCACGGCAGCCGGTGATGCAAAACGTATAAATCCTTCCGTCTGTTTTGGAATTTGCAGCGATAATACTTTTAATTCACAAGAATGATGATCTGTAGCGAGCGTTGAGCATGCTGACAGCATCAACGCTAACGCAATCCCAAAAAATGGGCGAATGATCGATTTCGCCCTAAGCATCTTGTTATTTTCCTGTATTGTTTTTGATAATTTTTTACTAATATTCATATAAAATTCAAACATTTATTATTAAGTTTCGTTATTTTTCGCACGTGCTAATTCTAAAGCCAAATCAACCGCCACCTGTAAACTCGAACTTTTAGCAAGACCAGTTCCAGCCAGTGACAGTGCTGTGCCGTGATCCACTGAAGTCCGAATAAACGGTAAGCCCAAAGTGATATTGATGGCTTCGCCAAAGCCCTGCGACTTTAACACAGGTAAGCCCTGATCGTGATACATCGCCAAAACCGCATCGGCATCTTTTAAATTTTCAGGGGTAAATAAGGTATCAGCAGGTAAGCTCAGGCTCATATTCACCCCTTGAGCGCGATAACGCTCTAGCACCGGATTGATCACTTCAATCTCCTCCCTGCCCAAATAGCCATCTTCACCCGCGTGCGGATTTAAACCGCAGACTAAAATATGCGGATGATCTTTCTTAAATTTGGTTTTTAAATCATGAATCAGAATATCAATGACCTGATGCAAGCGTTCTTGAGTAATGGCATCTGGCACATCACGTAAAGCTAGATGGGTCGTCGCTAAAGCAACACGCAAGGTTTTGGTTGCTAGCATCATCACAACACGTGGTACACCTGCAAATTCCTGATAAAACTCCGTATGTCCGCTGAAATGGATACCAGCATCATTGATAATCGACTTTTGCACAGGCGCTGTGGCAACACCAACACTTTTGCCTGACATCGCATAATCTGCAGAACGTCGTAATTGCTCCAACACATAAGCTGCATTATTCACATCTAACTGACCTGCAATAACTGGTTTAGTCACAGGTACATGTTCCACATAAAGCTGACCTAGAGCTGCCGACTCATCCTGCCCAACATAGTCGATCAGTTCAACTTCGAGCTTTAATTGTTGAGCGCGCTTGAGTAGCAAATCTTTATCAATAAGAACCACAATTGGCCTTTCATCTATTCGATTGGCTAAGCTCAAACAAATATCAGGTCCGATACCTGCGGGTTCACCGCTCGTGATATATAAAGGCAGCATGGGTTTATCCTGTGTGTGCAATAACATTATTATACTGTGTGATGCACATGACAGACCTAATTTTATTGACTAAAAATACCTGACAAAACTCAAAAATAAGCGCGTTGTGCGACATTGTATGGAATGAAACCGAAAGCAAAACCTGAAATGCCAATGATCCAAATCAATGCAAATAAGAATCATAATGCCGCGCTGAACTGCTGACACATGTTGTGGATTCTTCGTTATCAGCCAAAAAGACATACCACCCAGAAGCAATAATCCAATCAGCAGATAAACAAATAAATAACTAAGGAAAAATAACGTGAGCATCATCAACAAAACGATGATTGCGCCATCCGCCCCATGCAAATACACCAAATACAAAAAAGTTGGGCTTAAAACCAAGGCGCTACATAAGCCCATTAAATACCACCAATGTCGCCAAAATGAGGGTTCAGATGTGTTTTTTAACAGATTAGAATTCGACATGATTTACTTTCATCCGCTTTTTTTATAATTTCTGGATTATCTGCTGTTTATTGCTGAAGAAATATACTACAATAGAGCGCTTGAAATTTTATATTTTCATTTGTGATTCTTCACGTATTCGTATAGAATCGCGTCTCCTTTTGTTTGGACAGCTTCCATAGTCCAAACCAACTATAATAGGTAGTGGTTTAATGAAAACTCTCAGCGCTAAGCCAGCTGAAGTTCAACACGACTGGTACGTTGTTGATGCTTCTGGCAAAACTTTAGGTCGCCTTGCGACTGAAATCGCTCGTCGTTTACGCGGTAAGCACAAAACTTCTTATACTCCTCACGTTGACACTGGTGACTACATCGTTGTTATCAATGCTGAGCAAGTTCAAGTGACTGGTAAAAAATCACTTGATAAGAAATATTATCGCCACACTGGTTTCCCTGGTGGTATTCGTGAAACTAATTTCGAAAAATTAGTTGCTCACAAACCAGAAGAAATCTTCGAACGTGCTGTAAAAGGCATGTTGCCAAAAGGTCCTCTTGGTTATGCAATGATCAAGAAAATGAAAGTGTACGCTGGTACTGAGCATCCACATACTGCTCAACAGCCACAAGTTTTGGACATCTAAGGGATACAGCACATGGCTACTAACTATGGTACAGGTCGCCGTAAGACCGCAACTGCACGTGTTTTCCTATCAGCTGGTACTGGTAAACTCGTAATCAACAACCGTTCTTTAGAACAATATTTCGGTCGTGAAACTGCTCGTATGGTTGTTAATCAACCACTTGAGCTTTTAGAAGCTACTGAGAAATATGACCTTTACATCACTGTTGCTGGTGGTGGTATCGGCGGTCAAGCAGGCGCTATCCGTCACGGTATTACTCGTGCATTGATTGCTTCTGACGAAACTCTTAAACCTGCTCTTCGTCAAGCTGGTTTCGTTACTCGTGATGCTCGTGAAGTTGAACGTAAGAAACTTGGTTTACGTAAAGCTCGTAAACGTCCTCAATTCTCTAAACGTTAATTCGTTTACCGAATCGGACAAAAACCTTGGCTTATGCCAAGGTTTTTTTATGTCTTGATTTTTATCAAGATAAATCAAATAGAATAACGATCCGATAAACAAAGAGACTCAAACTCGCAATAAAGCATATAACCGACAGTGTTAGTGTAATTGTACAAATGGTCATTTTGCTTTTTTGTTCAGGACTATCATCCTCTGCTCCATAATCAGAAGCATAACCTCCAGCGAGTGCCGTATAAAAGCCAATGCCCATAAAAATAACAGAAGCGAAAAATAATAATTTTTGTACAAGTGCAATGGTCATCATGCGGTGATGATCAGGTAAATGAATGATATGAAAAGCTATCAGATAAAATCAAATAAAACAAAACTGTAATTTTCACTGTAGCTGCATTGATATTGCTAAAGTCTCCGTGATTTTACTGTCTAATTTTAGTATCCTATCTTATTCATTTCTCATCGTCTCGGATTATGTCAGTCGAAAATGCACCTCTCCAAGGGATTACGCTTTACAGTCATGCGGATGACTTTCGCTCACACTGGATACGCTATGTACTTGCAGAGAAGCAAATCAAACATAATTTAATTATTGCTGATGATGAAGACGAAGATCTTGCGAGTTTAAATCCCTACAATCAACTTCCGATGATGATTGAAAATGGCCTAAAACTCTATAAAAGCAGTATTATTGCCGAATATCTGGATGACCGATATCGTCAAAATAAACTGTATGCAGATGCACCCATGCCTCGTGCAGAGCAACGTCAATATGTATGGCGCTTCGAACAAGATTGGTTAAGACTTGCCGATATTATGCTTCGCCATCCCGATACCCTCGATGAAAAAGCCAAACAAAAAGCACAAAAACAATTACGTGATACACTCATTTCACTAACCCCCTTGTTTCAGCATTATCCTTATTTTATGTCTGAACAATTTAGCATGTTAGACTGTATGCTCGCACCTATATTTCTGCGCCTAAAAGCCATGGGGATTGAGCTTCCCAAACAGCAATGCCGCCCTATATTTCTCTATTGCCAGCGCATCTTTAGCCGTCCAGCATTTATCAAATCAATGACATTGCAGGAAAAAAATCGCTATAGCGAGCTTTTAGTAAAAAATTAATTTTCCATAAATATTCGAGTAAGCATTATGTCTGAACAGGAACTACAACTCACTCCAACACGTCCATACTTAACACGGGCACTTTATGAATGGATTTGTGAAAACCAACTTACCCCCTACCTACTTGTCGATGCGACACAGAATGGTACGATGGTGCCAGTTCAATATATTCAAGATGGCCAAATTGTCCTGAATATCGCACCTCATGCAACGCATGCGCTACACATGAGTAATGAGACGATTACTTTCTCTGCACGCTTTGGTGGCGTTTCGCAAAACCTCTATATCCCCTTTTCTGCTGTTCTAGGCATCTATGCACGTGAAAATGGTCAAGGCATGTTCTTCGATCCTCAAGAATATGAAGGTATTCAGAATGATCAAAATGCTTTAAAATCAAACGACCAAGAACAACAAGAGCAACCGAAGAAAAAACCGGGTTTAAGGTTGCTCGATTAAAGAATAAGGAAGCGAATAATGGCTTTTGATTTAGTACAATATTTTGTCGAACAAATAGAATCTCAAAAGCCTACGCTTTTAAGTCATTTAAATCGTGAAGAAAAACGACAACATTTACGTGAAATTAATGCTTTAACCTTAGGTGAATTGATTCATCAGCTACGCATTAATGGTGAAAAGGTTTATCAAGAAATTACTCAGCCTGATGAACTCTATATTCAGGAAGTTTCACGTCATCTCACCACCAACCCTTCAAATGCATCAACATTAGAACGCTCTGAACTCGAAAACCTAACTACAGAAGTTTTTCATTTACAATTAAATGAATTAAAACAACTTCATGATACAGGCTCACATTCACCGCAAAGTATTCGAGAATTACTCAACGGACAAATTGAACATCTTTCTGGTCAAGCGGATGATTGGGTTTGGTCAACAAACAACCTAACAGAGCTCCTTGGTTCTAAACCAAATCTTCAAGAAGAGATATCATTAGAGGCATCAATGAAGGAGTTCAATCAAATGGTTAATCAACAACATACACAAGAAGACGTAACAACTGAAGTACAAGTACCGACTTGGTCAAAAATTGTAGAGCCAGTAGTTGCAGTGGTGATTCTATGGATTTTGGCATCTGCAGCATGTAATATTCTTGCTTAATTGACTTCATTTCTCTAAATCTATGACCTGCTTTTTAAGCAGGTTTTTTTTAATCGAATATTTAGGATATTGATATTTTAAATATAAAATTTACCCGATAAAGGTAGCCAAATAATGATCCCAGGCAGTATCGTGGACAACCTATCCCTCTAAATTCTTAAAATATTTCTGCTCAAAGGCTTCTGGGCTTAACCAACCATTTGCAGAGTGCCTTCTCACTCGATTGTAGTAAATCTCAATATAGTCAAACAAGACAACATTGGCTTCTTTTCGGGTCAAAAATACACTGCCATGTACCACATGACCTTTAAATGTGTGAAAGAAGCTTTCTGTTACTGCATTATCCCATGAGCAATATACTGCGCAAGGCCTCGTCTAGACATGCTTTGGATGCAGTTATTCATCAATAATAGCGCTCTAAAATCACGACTACAGTGCTGTGAGCCTTGGTCAGAATGGACCATGATATTCGTTGGATACCCGCCCACAATTCAAATTATGCAGTCATTGGCTTATGTTAGCTTGGATGATTTCAGAAGAACGAACCATTCATGAAATTTTAAATAAACCCTTTTATCATCCAACTTTAGAAGAAGGGTTAAGAACTGCATTAAAGCATGCACGACGTCAGTTAAGATAATTTTATCGTTTTAGGTCGATTTATAGCGTTGGATTTCCAACGCTTTATTTTCGCCCCCTTCTATCTTTTTTCTCCACACATAAAAAAACACCCCCTGAGATATCAGGGGGTGTTTCGAATAATGAGCTGGCGATGACTTACTCTCACATGGGTAACCCCACACTACCATCAGCGCTAAGAGGTTTCACTTCTGAGTTCGGGAAGGGATCAGGTGGTTCACTCTTGCTATGGTCGCCAGCACAACTGTTATGGATACTTGCTTAGTCTAATCTCAGAGCAGTGCTCTTCGTGCTAAGTTTTCTACCAAATGAGTTATTAACAGATCATATCTGAGTTGCAGTATTTTGTTCTTAAGCGTTAACTAAATCAGGTTATTTTGCTTAATATCGAATCAATTGATGCTATATATACAACTGTTTGGGTGTTGTATAGTCAAGCCTCACGAGCAATTAGTATTGGTCAGCTTCATGCGTCACCGCACTTCCACATCCAACCTATCAACGTCGTAGTCTTCAACGGCTCTTTAGTGGACAT
>NZ_VPEJ01000148.1:0-1058 GCF_013417245.1 Acinetobacter sp. YH16042 | reverse complement strand
ATGGCGAGCCAGCGCGGCGTGACTTTCTGGCCATGGACTTTCCGCTTAAATAAAGATGACTTCTACCGCATGTATGTACAAGGCACACATGGTCTAACGACTGATTATGCGCATGAATCTTCAAATCTGGCGGTAAAATTGAATACAGCAAGTCAGCTCATAGCCACTGCAGGCAAGCCTGTAGAAATCAATGCAGAAATCCAAACTCAAATTGGAACGAAATCGAATTATCTTGTTAAAAATATGCTGGTTTTGCCAAATTCGGCTAAATATACGCAAAATGGCCAAGGGCTGACATTTACTGAAAAAGGTACAGCTTATGTCATGCCAAGCTATCAATATACGATGGCACCAAATTACACCTATACGATTTATGCAAAACCTGTCACTGTAACAATTCAATAAAATTAAAACATATGCTTAGATTCTTAGAGCATCACCTTGATGAGTTAATGTAGTAAAAACCCACTGTAAAGTGTAATGCCAGTCAGTTAAGAGATTGACTGGCTTTTTCTTGGGTATTTTTGAGGTTTTCCTTTTACAACCCTTGGATAACTCCTCACTCTTCTCTCAGGTATAACATACCGATTAGATTTCTCCATTAAACTTTCCAGATGTTTGGGTAGATTACCTGCAGAAGCCAAAGAGTCGAATCTGAGTAAATTAAGAAGGGCAATAGATGCAATATGAAAACTGATCCTCAACGGGCTTACTTTGGCACGTTGAGCCATATATTTCATTTGTCTTCTCAGCACGTTATAAGCAATCAAGACACCCCATAATTCTTGATAAATTAAGTCTGGCTGTTTGCTCCTTAAGTGCTTACCTTCCTGTAAATTGCTTTTAATTTCTCGGTAACACATCTCTATCTCCCAACGTTGAGCATATAACTTTGCTAAAGTTCGAGCTGGATATGTCTTTGAATCTAATAATGAAGTGATATAACGGCGGATTTTTCCTGCCTGCTCAACTTCAATCAAACGTGCTTCCCAGTAATCTCCTAATGCTGGATTAAGTTTTTTGGCTCTTGCTGATATTGGCATCCTGATATGAAAATC
>NZ_VPEJ01000147.1:0-998 GCF_013417245.1 Acinetobacter sp. YH16042 | reverse complement strand
AAAAAAGGCTTCACAGCTGGGCGTTGTCCCAAGTTACACCACACTTGGCATGGCCTCGTTGTTGCCGCATCAGACTTTGGAGTACAAAGAGGCCGCAGGTGATGATGGTTTAGTAGATGGGCAGTCCAGCAAAGGGACTGCAGCACGATCCAAAATTCTGGCTGCCTATAATGGATTGGCAGTAACCGCTGAAATGGTAAAAGGCTGGTCGCGTGATGAAGGCCGTGAAGCGCTGAAAGATCATGAGCTGATTTACGTTTATCACAACGTGATTGATGCACGCGGTGACAGTGCCTCGACAGAATCAGAAACCTTTATGGCGGTAGAACATGCTATTGAAGAGCTGACCGAACTCAGCCGCAAAATCTTAATGCACTTCAATATTTCTACCCTGTTGATTACAGCCGACCATGGCTTCCTGTTCCAGCAAAGTAAACTGGAATCTGCGGATCGTTCAAGCTTGACTGAAAAACCGACCAATGCATTGAAAAGCAAAAAACGCTATGTGATTGGGCATGGTTTACCAGAGAGCAAGGAAGCATGGAAAGGCTCAACCCAAGCTACGGCAGGCACACTATCTGCGACTGATTTCTGGATTCCAAAAGGGGCGAACCGTTTCCATTTTGTAGGAGGCTCACGTTTCGTGCATGGCGGCATCATGCCTCAGGAAATCGTAGTGCCTGTACTGACAGTGAAACAGCTGCGTGGTGAAAAGGCTGGACAGCGGACCAAGCGTAAAGTTGAGGTCATTTCTACCAAATCCACGCTGAAGATGGTCAATAACATCCAGAAGTTTGATTTGATGCAAACTGAAGCTGTCAGTGAGCTGGTCATGCCAGTGACTTTATCCATTGCCATTTATGATGGGGATCTCAAAGTTTCCAGTGAAGAAACCTTGACTTTTGATAGCAGTACCGACTCTGTTGCCGATCGGGTCAAACAGGTCAGACTGTCATTATCCGGTACTGATTTTGACCGTAAGAAGGATTACTTCCTAG
>NZ_VPEJ01000146.1:0-1066 GCF_013417245.1 Acinetobacter sp. YH16042 | reverse complement strand
ATTACAAGCTCTATCCTGAATTTAGTTAATAACCTGTTAATTGATTTGTTAGCTACTATGGCTCGATTAGACAATGAAAAGCGTATAGAACGAATTAAACAAGGTTTAGAGAGAAGCGGATACAAGCCTACAGGTAAGAAAGCAGATACAGCTAAACATGATCGTATTAGAGAGTTAAGTAATAAAGGCTTAACAAAAGAAGAAATAGCTAAAGCTGTAGGTTGTGGCGTTGCTACTGTATATAGAGTTTTAAAGGAGTAATGTATGGATGTATGTAGTTGGGATTGGTCAATTATTGCTACCTATCAAGATGTGATGGGAACTTATTTAGGAGTAGCAGCAACAATAGCATCACCAATAATAGTTGCTATTTATATTTATAAAAAATGGCATGATCAGAAAGGAAAAGAAGTTATAGCAAATGAAGCAAAAGAAATTTTAAAAATAGTAGAAGATTTAAAAAATGACTATATGTATAGATATGGAAAAATAGATAGTTCAATTAACTATAAAGACCTTTTTAATAGAGATGATTTAGCTACTCATCGAATTAATAGCTTTAGGAATGATAGAAAGTATAGAGATAGAGTAAGTTTACTATTAGAAATAATTGAAGATAAAGAGATACAAGAAGTTCAACTTAATATAAAAGAATATACATTTCAATATACTAAACAAGAAATGAGTACTGATAATCAAGAAAATTTAGAAATTTTAGAAAATAAATTAAATTTTTTAATTGATAGTTTAAATAATCTAAATCGAATCCTTATAGAGTATATGATGTATAAAAAGGAAATTGTTTTTAAATCTAAAAGCGTGTAGGCGCACCGCACCTCATACGTGAGAGAGGGGAAAAGAGATATACTCTATCCCCTAGATTGTACGGAGTTGATAGATAATAAATGCTACAGCTACAGAGCATAATAAAAGTGTCATAGCTCTATCTCCTTAAACTGTTCTAATAGCTTTACATCATCCACAAGTGGCATGTATAGCTTTACATTACTTAAATCAATACCATCTAAAGCAGGGAGAGCATCAAGAATGTTTGATGTGATCTTGT
>NZ_VPEJ01000145.1:0-1068 GCF_013417245.1 Acinetobacter sp. YH16042 | reverse complement strand
ATCTCCAGACAATCGCTTTTTTCCAGCTTCTAGAAATTCTTTATTCCACTTATAAAATTGAGATTGACTAATACTATATTTTCTACAAAGTTCTGCTATCGAAGTTTCTGCTCGTAAAGCTTCCATTACAATTAAAATCTTTTGTTCCGCTGTAAATATTCGTCTTGTGTTTTGACGAATATCTTTTACAAATTTTTCAGGAGTTTTCTTTTTTGAATTTGCCATAATTAAAGTTAATGATTTTTAAAACACTACCTTAAATTTTAGGTCTTAGATGTCCACTTTTTGCTGACGATTTACAATGTCAAGTTTATCTTACAACTTGAAGAAATATCTACGCTTTACAGTCAAAAAATCAAGTGTTTTAGCCCAAGTTATTTATTTAAAACAAGGGAAGAACTACGCTTCTACAAAATCACTCCTTCACTCCTTAAAAAGAGAGTTTTTAAGCAAACCTAATTTTACATTAATATACCCGTTGTGCATTTTAAATAATTTTGGTTTTTAGCTTATTAATATTTCGATTAAAGTATGTTTTATTAATGTACTGAACCACAGTAAGTGCAGTAATTTTAGCTAGAATACTATTAATTTGCTCTGATAATCTACGTTTTATACGATTGTAAATACTTCGCTGAATTTTACAGCTTAGCGCTTTAGGAAGATTTCGAAATAAATGATTTTCACTATCAATACCCATAAATTCAGCTGTTAAAACAAGACTTATGAGTTCTAAATCAAAAAGTTTAGGTCTTCTACGTTGATAAATTAAAAGTGTATCTGTTGATATTTTTCGTAGAACTTCCAATATTCTTTCGTAATTTGCAAGTAAGTTGTTCATTGTAAATGTTTTGTAGTTAAAGCAATTTACTGATTTTCAATCAAATGAACAACTTTATTATTTAGTAATCAAAATGCACAACGGGTATAACTTTATATAAATTAACGATTTATGAAAAAATTATTATTATCTTTTGCATTTCTTCCAATGTTGAGTTTTGCACAAGATGTAAATGAATCTCCATGTAAAGGAATTTTTGATAGTTCGGTTATTAAAGAATCAAATGA
>NZ_VPEJ01000144.1:0-1085 GCF_013417245.1 Acinetobacter sp. YH16042 | reverse complement strand
ATGAGTATTTCTTTTAGAGGGAATTCCAGATAATTTCCCTCCATTTAACATAATAGCTGTTATACGAAATTCTCTTTTAATCCTAAAAACAAACAAATAAATAATGTGTTTACACATTATTTATGTGTTATATTACTAATAATAAGGGTAGGAGTAACTGTATGACTTACACAGAGCTTCAAATTACATTGCTAGAAATGGGCTTATCAATTAAAGATCTTGCAACGCTACTTGGTATGAATCCCAATTCCATTACTAATTATAAAAGTACTGGCATTATTCCCCTGAACTTAGCAATTACAGTGACTCTGATAGCTCATTTAAAGAAAGCAGACCTGTCTCCGCAAGAAATCATCAATGAAGTCAAAAGAAGACATGCAAACAACCCCATTGAGAATAATTAAAGGTAATAAATTATGCGCACAGATCTACTTTTAGAATTAGCTGATTTTTTAGAAAAACTTGATCCCAATAGATTTGATATTCGGACTTGGAGAAGACCGTCTAAGGACTCAGTTGGCTTCGTGAGTGATGAACAACTTCTCACTGACTGTAAGACAGTTGCTTGTGCTATTGGATGGGCGGTGACTTTGACAAAGTGGGAGGATGCAGGATTCTATATGGACACCTTAGCAATCACACAAGAGCATCTGAATAACCCATTAAGTACGCCATACACTATGGCTATTGTGAAATGGCAAGGTGACTCAGATATCGATTCTTATGATGCTTTACAAGCAGGATTAGATCTTCCAATAGGTATGGCTGAGGTCCTTTTTGACTTCAATAATTATGCTGATGAAGAGTTTACAAGTGCTCAAACGGTGGCTGAAAGAATACGTGAGTTTTGTAATACCCCATCAGAAGAACTTATGGATTTAGTGGTTTCCTATACTGATACTGAGTAATTCCTACAGGCATAAAAATTAAAAAAACAAATGATAGGCTTGATTATATAATTTATATAAATTATATTTTTTATATAAGTTTTATAATCAAGGAGCTATCTGTGACACATGATGAAATTTTCAATTCAATAGTTAGTGCTGTAAATAACGCACCTCGTAATCAGCAAACTGCGGAAT
>NZ_VPEJ01000143.1:0-1023 GCF_013417245.1 Acinetobacter sp. YH16042 | reverse complement strand
AAAAAATAGAAATAGCTTCAATAATGGGGTGAAACATCCATACTGTAATATTCATTGGCTGTAGTGGGCTAAGCTCATAGGGCTGTGATGGTTCAAAGCGTTGTATCGTATAAAGTTGTGCACCATGCTCAGTGTAACGAGAACAGAGTAATTTCGTGTTCTCGACTTGAAAGTAGTCAGTCCCTACTTTGAGTTCTCTTATCTGTCTAGAAATATCGAGGCATTGGGGGAGTTTAGCAATGTTTGAATGCGCTAATCTTTTAAAAAATTCTATCGATCTTGTCACCACATAGCTTTCACCTGTCCCTGTAATAATGCCTTGATCCCATGGATGAATTTTTGTGGTTTTTTTAGGATCGAATTGAGCATCACCTGTTTCTGTTAAAACAACTTGCTTATTGTCTGTAGTGAAACTGACGCTATCATTCAGTTGAATAGCGATGATGAATGTCATGCTTTGGTTAAAAATCATTGAATTATTAATCATTTATATTACGCTAAATTCAGGCTCAATTTTTTATAAATTTATAAGAAATAGGTAAATCTATGGCTGGTGGATCTCAGATCATCATTAATAAAGATGGGATAACTATTATTACCCCGACAAAGTTTGAGGCTAAAGCAGGGCAGCATTTATTTAAACAAGGAAGTAAAGTCAACTTTTCGTTACCTGAAATGCCAAATGTTGTGCTTCCATATAGTAATAAATTAGATGTATACAATTTATTTAAAACTGATGAACTAAATAATATTAGCGACTTAAAATATTCAGTCGTTAGAGAAAATGGACAGTTCCAAAAAGGAAATCTTGATGAATATGGAAGAACAGAACGGATAAAATCAAATCAATCGGAAAAAGTAAAAATTTTAGTTGGTGGCGATGAATGGCATTACTATATAAATACTTTTTCAGGAACGATGGATGATGAGATTTTAATTAAGTTTGTTGATCTCATTGGTGAACCTATTGCAAATTTAGAGTTCAAACTAAGTGATGAAAATAACAAGACTATTTTAATAAAT
>NZ_VPEJ01000142.1:0-1095 GCF_013417245.1 Acinetobacter sp. YH16042 | reverse complement strand
AATGGCAGAACGGTTACATGATTCCAATGGGGTACTAAACGATGACGGAATTAGAAACACAATTATTGAGAATCATCGAAGAACAACAGCAACAGTTACTGCAACAACAATCGCAATTGCAGAAGCAACAGCAAGCTTTAGACACAATGCAAACCAAGATTATCCAAGCTTTATCAGCTCAATCAAAGGCAATCGAGAGCGATCAGCAAAGCTTACAGCAAGCACAGAAATCATTAGCGACAATACAGAAGCAATTTCACGAGCTAGAACGCAGTACAGCAAGCTATACCGAGCAGATCAATGGAAAAGTTCGAGAGATGAGCCAGATTACAGCCAACAACGAAGAAGCATTGGGGAAAATCTCAGTCTTACAACACTCAGTCTCGTTACAAGTGACCAAAGCTCAGCAGAATTTGCTCGAAACGTCGGAGATATTGAAAAAAATCTCGTCCAGATGAATGAGCGTAAACAAGAGATAGAAAAACCTCGACCTAAGCAGGATCGAGGGATGGATTTTGGGATGTAGTTTAATTCTGTGTGAATAGTTTACTAATTACACCAATAACAGCGAGTATGGCTAAAAAAGCGAATGTAATACCAATTGAAATTAATCCTGCAACTAATAGAACTAATAGGTATCCTCCAAAACTATTGGGCTCTACAATGTTATAAGCAACAATTAAAAGGACTATTGTTAAAATAATTTTCATTTCTTAAGGTACGTATTTCAAAATACTGAGTTATTCAAATTTTCACATTTTTTAGGTATTCGAGTGCATAAATATTTTCTTATTTTCCTTACAATTCTTTCATTTTCATCAAGTTTATATGCTTTTTCTGATGCTGAAATTATTGAAAGAGCTAAGCAAGGCTATGCAGAGGATCAACTTACTCTTGCTGTTATGTACAAAGAGGGAGTAGGTGTACAAAAAAATATGGCTGAAGCTATAAAATGGTTTGAAAAGGCAGCTAATCAAGAAAATACAGATGCTCTGTTCATGCTTGGTGCAATTTATCAAAATGGCATGGGGGTATCTGTTAATTTAAATAAGGCAGCCAACTTATATCAAAAAGCTAGCAATAAAGGAGATATAG
>NZ_VPEJ01000141.1:0-1135 GCF_013417245.1 Acinetobacter sp. YH16042 | reverse complement strand
CGGATGACTCTCCGATCTCTGCATATTCGCTACCAACTTCGGGCAGTTCAGATAATTTGTGTGCAAACAAATGCCGTTGTGCATCGGTCATTTCGACAAAGAAATCAGGTGTGTTTGGATCTCGTTTTGGGTCGGTTCTTTGTTCTACTTTTGGTTGTGGTTTTTGTTTAAATCGGAATGAAAAACCAGTAACTGAACGCCCTGTTTTATGCTGTGCAACAGATACAATAATATCCGTATGTTCATTGATTTGCTTAATTGATGGCTCTAGTACACGGGATTTAAGTACATCAATTCGCTTGTAATCTCCCTCATTAATTCCTATCTGTTTTTTAAAGTCATCCAACCCAATTACGGGTGTTTTTCCTGTGCTACGCCAAGCAATTAAAATTTCGTATAAGCGAACAGCATAGGCACTTTTTAATTGACTAACTTGTTCTAATTCATAGCTTGTGAAGTGTTTTTCTAGTCGAGTAATTAGCGGGATAATAGCGGGAGCAAAAATTAACTTAACAACTGCTTCTTGTTCAACGTAAATAACTTCGCTTACCCAGCGTGATTTATGATGCTGGATATTCCCCTTTTCGCTAAGGCTTTGATAGCTGAATTGTCTTGCAAAAAGATCATCACAAGCATCTTTCAAGGCTTGATATGCGGTATTTCGATGCACTCCAAATTGATTTATATAGCTTTCTGCATGAATGTTTAAAGGGTCATTCGCATTAATTCCTTTGCCTGATTCCCTTGCTTCCACAATTGCTAGCAGAATTAACCGTTGTTCTGTTAGGTCAAGGTTGTAACTAGCATTGATTAGAGCATTGTCTTTGACTACTAATTCCGACATCTCCCACCTATAATTTTTATGATGTAAATCCACCATAATATTTTATGATGGATTATGCAAGGTAAATGGTGGAGTATTGAGAAATTCTTGCAAGGTAAATGGTGGAGTATTGCAAGGTAAATGGTGGAGAATGATCGCTGAAACGCACGTATACCAATGATTTCAGCCCTCCTAAAAGCATTTAAAAGCTTTTTATATTATTAAAAGCCCAAAAAAATTAAAAACGGCATTTAAAACTGCCCTATGTTTTCGCTTCGCTCAAACTCTATTGAATCTCGCTGCGCTCGATTC
>NZ_VPEJ01000140.1:0-1138 GCF_013417245.1 Acinetobacter sp. YH16042 | reverse complement strand
GCTCAACCAATGACAGATTGAAACTGGCATCAATCAAACTATTATCTTTAACCACAAGCCTTGAATCCTTACTCATTTCCCCTCTCAACACTTTGGTAGTGAATTTGTTATTTTGTTATATTAGTAATCTTTAATCACTGTTCTAATATAATATCAATATCATCAATACGGTAATTAATATCACATTAAACCACTTATCAACAGGTAAAAAGTATCACACATTACGGTAAAAAGTATCACACATACCCTCTGAAAGCCTTATAGGGCAAGGCATACAGCAAACAGTAAAGCATTTTAAAGCTTTTTTTATTTCAGAAAAGCCCATCTTCCTTTCAAAAATTTTGATTTTAATTTTGATTATCTGCATAGCAAATTGAGTGCATGGATTCAGATATATTTACCTATCCTGCAATGCAGGTTGGACAGGGAATAGAAATTTACACTTGCTCATGGCTTCTCATTTGCGCTCTAAGGTGCTTCTAAAAAGTATAGTGGTACATAGATATAGGTAAGGTGTATTTCGTTCAATCTGAGCGATTCTGTGAGCATCT
Organism: Acinetobacter sp. YH16042; assembly: GCF_013417245.1. Classification (NCBI taxonomy): domain Bacteria; kingdom Pseudomonadati; phylum Pseudomonadota; class Gammaproteobacteria; order Moraxellales; family Moraxellaceae; genus Acinetobacter; species Acinetobacter sp. YH16042. The sequence goes on along the minus strand of NZ_VPEJ01000140.1, from coordinate 587 downwards.
AGGACTATATTTAAATCCTATCTCTACCAATCTGATAGCTGTGTACGCCGTGACAGGTATTTGATACGTTCCCAAAAATTTGGGAGCGTACAGAGTTATCAGAATCCAACCGACTGCATGAAGTTTGATAAGGTATTGAGAAGAACAGAGGGCGTGGAGAAAACAGAAATTAGAAAAGAGAAAAGAGAATACAAGTTACATCATTTGTTTTTAAATCTATTCAAGCAATAGAGCATTAGTGTGCATACAAATATCTAGTTTTATAAATATTATTAACCATACAGATTTTTGTTTATTTCTGAATACAACTAGATCAGTAGAACAAGCCTTTCATTAAAATTAGTTATGTAATGTCTATCTGCTTCTCAATGGAAAGGAAGCGGAGCTTTAAAAGAAAAACCCCTGCTTAATACGGAGTACCTATCCTCAAACTAAGGACAGGATTTAGGGGTGGGAGCAGATTAGCTTTATCCCCTCCCTCTTTGACAAGGTACTTAAATCAATACCTGGTCTACGCTGACAGATTTTAATATCCTCCATTGCAGGACAATGAATTAACTAAGCAATTACTAATCAAATATCTCTAT
>NZ_VPEJ01000013.1:0-93783 GCF_013417245.1 Acinetobacter sp. YH16042 | reverse complement strand
AATTATCCAAGTGAACTTATTCGAAAGGAAGTATTTGAAATCGCTATTCTCACCAGACAAGAGGGTGATAAAACAAGAGGAACCTCAATTGAGGTTCCTCTTGTGATTTTTGTGGGACAGCAGTGGCTAAATGCCCCTTTTTTATACTCAATTATTGATGATTAGCTACTTCGGCCGAGCCGCAGGTTTCAGTTTAATTTGCATACTTTCTTTGATCACTTCCATCACAGGATAACTGCGCGTTTCCTTGATGCCGGGTAGCTGCCAAAGCACCTGCCCTGAAATTTTTCTAAATTCTTCCATATTTGCACAGCGTATTTTCACTACAAAATCAAAACCACCGCTGATCATATGACATTCTACGATTTCTGGAATTTGACGCACTGCATCCGAAAAATCTTCCAATACATTGGGCGTGGTTTTATCTAGTAAAATCTCTACAAAAACCACAAATCCATTGTTGAGTAAGACCGGATTTAAACGTGCTTCATAGCCTAAAATAAAGCCCTCTTTCGATAATTTTTGCACACGTGCCAACGCCGCAGTGGGTGATAAATTCACCATTTCTGCAAGCTTAATATTGGACAATTTTCCGTCGTCTTGCAGCAGCTCTAAAATTCGAATATCTATACGGTCTAAGCTCAAATATGGGCTAGTCATCTGAATTTTTCTCTAAATATTATTAAAACTATAGTGAGTTATTCGCTAAATATTCTGTGATGATAAATTAAATAAAGGATCAAGCTCAAGATTTATTTGCTCGTCATAGAACTTTGACACGGAAAATTGAAACATGAATGGAAAAGTATTTGAAGTCACGGGAAGCGATGACTACATCATTGAATTTAAAGACAAGAATAGCTTTGAACAATCGATTAATACAGCATGGCGTCGTGCTGAAACTGAGTGCATTGAAAACTTATTAGCACACAGTGAAATCCCTTCCCCGATCAGCGATCAAATTCAACAATTGGCTTTTGACTTAGCCCATTCATTACGTGAACGTAAAAGCGGTACAGGTAAAGCAGGCATTGTACAAGGCTTGCTACAAGAGTTTTCATTGTCTTCTCAGGAAGGCATCGCGCTCATGTGTTTAGCTGAAGCGCTACTCCGTATTCCAGACAAAGCAACACGTGATTTACTGATCAAAGATAAAATCAACCAAGGTAACTGGAAAGATCATGTTGGCCAAAGTAGCCTCATGTTCGTAAATGCTGCTGCTTGGGGATTAATGCTGACGGGCAAACTGATGGAAACCCCTCAACAAAAAAGTCTGTCTAGCCTACTCACCGGTATTTTAGCACGCAGTGGACGTGGCATTATCCGTAAAGCTGTAGACGTGGCTATGCGTATGATGGGTGAACAGTTTGTTACAGGTGAAACCATCAATGAAGCGCTTAAACATGCAGAAGTATTAGAAGACAAAGGCTTCCGCTATTCATATGACATGTTAGGTGAAGCAGCATTAACTGAACCTGATGCAGAACGTTATTATCAAGACTATACCGATGCGATCCACGCGATTGGTCAAGCCTCTGAAGGTAAAGATGTTTATAACGGTGCAGGTATTTCGATCAAATTATCTGCCCTACACCCACGCTACCAACGCTCGCAGATCGATCGTGTACATAACGAGCTTTATGGAAAAGTGCTTGAACTTGCAGTATTAGCCAAGCATTACAATATTGGTCTAAACATTGATGCTGAAGAAACTGACCGTTTAGAAATTTCTTTGGAACTACTTGAACGCCTGTGTTTTGAGCCTAAATTAGCGGACTGGAAAGGTATTGGATTTGTGATTCAAGCCTACCAAAAACGCTGTTTCTATGTGGTCGACCATATTATTGACCTCGCTAAGCGTAGCCAAAAACGTTTAATGATTCGCTTGGTGAAAGGTGCATACTGGGATAGCGAAATTAAGAAAGCGCAAATTGAAGGTATGAGTGACTATCCTGTATTTACGCGCAAAGTTCATACCGACCTGTCTTATATTGCATGTGCTAAAAAACTTTTAGCAGCACCTGAGCAAATTTATCCTCAGTTTGCAACACATAATGCGCAAACCGTTGCTACGATCTACCAATTAGCACAGCCAGAGCTTTACTATCCAGGCCAGTATGAATTTCAGTGCCTTCACGGCATGGGGGAACCCCTCTATGAACAAGTGGTGGGTTCGAAGTCTGATAACAAACTGGGTGTGCCTTGTCGTATTTATGCACCAGTGGGTAACCATGAAACCTTATTGGCCTATTTGGTTCGACGTTTACTGGAAAATGGTGCGAATACGTCTTTCGTTAACCGTATTGCAGATAAAAATTTAAAAATTGAAGATTTAATTGAAAATCCAAGACAGACGATATTAGCGACGGCTGAAAAAGAAGGTATCACTGGAGCGAAGCATCCTTCTATCCCATTTCCGCAAGATTTGTATGGCACAGAACGTCGCAACTCAAAAGGACTCGATTTAACCAATGATCGCGACTTATCTCAGCTCAATACCACGGCCGTACAGCATGCACATACCCAGTGGCATGCTAGTGCAATGGGCGCTAATTTAGAAGAAATTCATACTGCAAGTATCAACATTACAAACCCTGCAAACCGTAGTGATGTGGTCGGTAGTGTCAGCGAAGCCAGTTTAGAACAAGCGGAAATCGCTCTCAATAATGCGGTAAATGCCCAAGGTTCATGGAAAACTTTAGACAAAGATCAGCGTGCAGCATGCTTAAACCGTGCGGCGGATTTGATGGAAGCACAATTGCAATCTCTGATGGTGTTGTTGTCACGTGAAAGTGGTAAAACTTATGCCAATGCTATTGCTGAAGTCCGTGAAGCTGTAGATTTCCTACGTTATTATGCAGCTCAAATAATTGATCTAGCAGAGAATACGCAAATTGAACCCCTAGGTACTGTGCTGTGCATTAGCCCATGGAACTTCCCGCTTGCTATTTTCACAGGTCAAATTGCTGCAGCCTTGGTTGCAGGTAATACCGTGATTGCCAAGCCTGCTGAACAAACGCCTCTGATTGCTGCTCAAGCTGTACATATTTTATGGGAAGCAGGTGTTCCGTTTGATGTATTGCAACTTCTCCCTGGCCGTGGCGAAACCATTGGGGCCAAACTCAGCGCGGACTCACGTGTCCAAGGCATCATGTTTACAGGCTCAACGGAAGTCGCACGTATCTTGCAAAAAACCGTTGCACAGCGCTTAAACCAATTTGGCGAAAGTGTGGTTTTGATTGCTGAAACTGGTGGTCAAAATGCCATGATTGTTGACTCATCAGCATTGACAGAACAAGTGGTATTGGATGTCGTTAACTCTGCCTATGACAGTGCAGGTCAACGCTGTTCTGCCCTGCGTATTCTCTGTGTGCAAGAAGATAATGTGGACGTAGTCCGTACCATGTTACAAGGTGCGATGAAGCAACTTCGTGTCGGAAATCCTGCACTTTTAGCAACTGACATTGGCCCAGTGATCGACCTTGAAGCACAACAAAATATTGAAAAACATATTGAGAAGATGCGTAGCAAAGGCTATCCCGTACATCAAATCATGTTTAATGCTGATAGCAATGCGTTAAGTACGGGAACTTTTGTTGCACCAACTTTAATTGAACTTCCACATTTAAATGATTTAGAACGCGAAGTTTTTGGGCCAGTATTGCATTTAATCACCTACAAATATGGTGAGATTGAAAACCTATTAACGCAAATCAATGCCAAAGGTTATGGTTTAACCATGGGCTTGCATACACGTATTGATGACACGATTCAAAAAGTTATCGGTCATGCAGAAGTTGGCAACCTATACATTAACCGTAATATTGTAGGCGCTGTGGTTGGTGTACAACCTTTTGGCGGCGAGGGCTTATCAGGTACTGGTCCAAAAGCGGGCGGTCCTTTATATCTTTACCGTTTAATGCATCAAGTTTCTGAGAAAAAACTGGCTACACCTTATGCGGCTCAGGCAGAAACGCAAGCTGCACACTTCCCTGCATATGAGGCTTTTAACACTTGGGCGAAGCAGCATTTTTCAGGCATTGCTATTCAAGCACCGCAGGCCATAGCCGCTGGACAAAGTTTTGAGCTACAAAGCCCAACTGGTGAAAACAACCAATATGCCATTTTGGCACGTAAAGGTGTGCTTTCATTGGCTAACAATGATGCAGATCAACTACATCAAATTGCTGCGATTTTATCGGTAGGTAGTCAGCCCGTCGTACTTGCAGACAATACTTTTGTGTTGAAACACTTAAATAGCATGCCAAAAATCCTCGTAGACCAATTTAAAGTGATCACGGATATTTATCATGGCAATTTTGATGCGGTTTTACATCATGGTGAAAAAGCTGAGTTATTAAAAATTCAACAAGTCATCGCGTCTCGTGAAGGTGCAATTATTGGCATTACACATTTAGCTTCAGGCCAATATGACATCCCTGTAGAACGTTTCGTGATTGAGCGGGCAATCAGTGTCAATACTGCGGCAGCCGGTGGTAATGCCAGCTTAATGACGATGAATTAAACATTCGAATGAACTCCAACTAATCAGTTCCTCACTTAGCTCAATCTTTATGAATGTTCCATAAAGATTGAGCGTTTTTTTAACGTTCCCCTAGATGAATGAACTAATTTAAGCATTCAGACTCATCTTCTCTACAGATAAATACAGCCAAAAGTGGAATTAATTTAGTCTTATAAGGTGAATTTTGCTAACATGACTTTTTTTAATATGTTTGCGATTTTTTACTGCATATGACTTCAACTTATCAGCAACAACTTGATGCCAAAGTTGCCCGCATTACGGCTCAATTTTCAGAATACAACCCTCCCTCTTTAGAAGTTTTTCCTTCTGCTGAACAAAACTTTCGTATGCGAGCGGAATTCCGAATTTGGCATACTGAAAATGATATGTTCTATGCAATGTTTGAACGCAATGCAGACAATGAAAAACAAGTTGTAGAAATTAAAGATTTCCCGATTGCAGATAAAAGCATTAATGATTTAATGCCCGTATTATTAAATGAACTCAAAGCACAAGAGATCTTATCTAGCCGATTATTTGAAGTTCATTTCTTAGCAACGCTGAAAGGTGAAATGCTGGTTTCATTGGTTTACCGCTGCCCGCTCAATGCTGAATGGGAAGTTGCTGCCAAAGCGCTGTCTGAAAAGCTCAATATCAAGATTTATGGTCGTAGTCGTGGTCAGCGCGTGATTTTAACTGATGACTATGTGGTTGAAGAACTCCAAGTATTTGACCGTAAATATCAGTATAAACAAATTGAAAGTAGCTTCACACAGCCCAATGCCGGCGTATGTCAAAAAATGCTGGAATGGGCGTGTCAGGTTGCGGATCACTCAGACAAAGACTTACTTGAGCTCTACTGTGGTAATGGTAATTTCACGCTGCCTCTTTCAACACGCTTTAATCGCGTTTTGGCAACCGAATTAGCCAAGTCTTCAGTTTATGCCGCGCAGTGGAATATTGAGCAAAATGGTATTGATAATATCCAAGTGGCTCGTCTATCTGCTGAAGAGTTTACCCAAGCCTACAATGCTGAACGTACATTCCGCCGCCTTGAAGAAGCTGAGATTGAAATTTCAAGCTATAACTTCGATACGGTATTTGTCGATCCACCGCGTGCAGGTATCGATGATGAAACACTAAAACTGTTGCAACGTTTTGAACGCATTATCTATATTTCATGCAACCCAGATACTTTACATGACAATCTTAAACTGCTTTCACAAACGCATAAAATCAGTAAATTTGCCTTGTTTGATCAATTCCCTTATACACACCATGTAGAGTCTGGTGTGTTTCTTGAGAAGATTTAAACAAATTATTTCAAGTCATGTTGTTGTCATAAAAGGAGCTTTCTAAAAGCTCCTTTTTTATATACTAAAAAAGCTTTATTTTCTCGCCACATGCGGTGTAATGGATGCCTTTTTATATCAATTAGGCAAAGATTCTAAAAGTCCAATCGAAAAAATGATGATTCAAGTGGCTAAAATTTCACTTTAGTAGTCTTGCTTTATTTATTGGATTGGTTATATTTCGTCCTATGTTAGGTCGCAAATGAAGGCTCTATGAGTTTTTGGCATAAGTTGTTCGCTAATGAACAGCAAAACGGGCATAAGAATCAAATTGCCTGTGTTGAAAATGATTGCTCTTGTAAAACCAATGAACAGCTTATTGCTGCTCTTACAAAGGCAACAGATGAAGATGTTATCCTCGGTATTAAAAAAGTGCTCGCTTCGCGCGGTTATAGCCGTAAGGAATTAAATGAAATCCAGCATCTACCTCTACAGTAGAGTCTGAACATTCAGTGTTCAAACAAGGCATTCTATTTACAGAGTGCCTTTTTCATTTTTAAAATAATCATAATGATGCCGCTTATTTACAGATCAGGTTTTGTGAGTCGGCCACATCGTAATTTACAACTTTTATGCTATGCTCCAAGGCAAATTAGCGATATATAATTTTTAAGCACTCGACAATAAAACCCAATATTGCATCAAATATGATGCCGAAGACCTCTAAACAGCATTGATATAAAAATTAAAGGAATGAACATGAATAAATTAACAAGTTGCCTTATTGCCTGCTGCATACTCAGTCTAAGTGCTTGTAGCCAAATCCCCAAAGAATGCGAAGAATCTTGGGATAAACTCGAAGCCCTATCGAAACAAATGGGCTTAAACGAAGAGCAAATCAAAGAACAGAAAAAACAGTTTGAAGAAAGTATTAAGCAACAATCTAAAGAACAAGCCATTCAAATGTGCCAAACCCAAAGTACCTTTTTAGGTTTAGTTGGCAAATAAACAGTAGTTGCTATCAATCTAAAGACTGTATACATGAAGCCCGACCATTCGGGCTTTTATTGTTTGCATTGAAATGCTGTTGTATACGCTACAATTGGTCCTAAAGCTTTCAAACTTGAATCATGTCTATTCAACGCTTGGATTTCTGCACTAGACACAGATCCATCTAAATACAAGGCATTGTTAATCGATAATTGCTGCTTAAAATATTGTGCAAATGCATAAAACGACACGCCTTCACGACTGATCACAAAATACAACTTCCCGTTCTTGATCCCCACTCCATTGCGGATTTTCAATGAATCTGACTGTGGGATAAAGTTTGAATTGATTTTTCCATCTACCACCAGCATCGGGCCTGACTGCGTCGCATAACGTGCATTAAAATTTGTGGAAGCATATTTTTGTGTAGTTAATATCACCGCTTGCTTGGCATTCCATGCTAGAACACCATTCGGCTGAATTAAAAAATTACCAAAGCCTCGTGTTGCACGATTCAAGGCTTTTTTCTGCACTCCATTTTCAACGTATAGACCAACAGGTGCTAAGTCTGCATGATACATCCCGGCATTCATTGCGAAGTTCATCATATTACACTTACGCGCTAATACCTGCTTTAGTCGCTGTAGGTCTTGATATGGCTGCTGCTGTGTATCATTTAAATAGAGTTTTAGTTTACTTAGATCCGATATTTCGACGACATCCACGGCAATGGGCTGACTGACACGTTTTGCTTGAATATTGGCATAGGAAATACTCGGTGAGAAAATCAGACCGAGCAGCATCATAAAGCGCATTTTTTTAAACATTGAGGTTAATTGAAGTCGAAGCATGACCCTATCCATAGCGCGCATTAAAAATCGAACAAATTTTAGCTAAATCATCGCTAAAATAGTCGATTAATTCACAGATTAAAAGTAGACTAATCTTTAAAAATAATTCGGATTTAAAGTAGGACTGGTAAATTCATGCACGTGCAGAAAGATGGTTTTCCTCTTGGAACACATCTTATTGTTAAACACTTCGGTTATAGCCATCATGGCATATATGCCGGCCGCGGTAGAGTCATTCACTACTCTGGTTTTGCACACCTTTTCAAAAAACATCCAATTGAAATGACTTCGATCGAAAAATTCAGCCACGGCAAAAAAATTATCGTTCAGTCATATAGCAATCCAAAATTTAAAGGTCGTAAAGTGGTGCGTCGTATGCGCTCTCGCATGCATGAAAACAACTATCATCTGATTATTAATAACTGTGAACACTTATGCACATGGGCTATTACCGGCGTTGAAAGTAGTCCTCAAGTGTTCCGTATGATGAACCGACTCACCACGATTGGCTATGTCAGTTCTCTGATGAGTTTTATGAGCAGTATGATGCTGACCGTGACCACTACTTGCTTTGCACTGGTGTTCTATATCAAAAAGAAACTGCGCGAAAAAGCCAAAATGCAGATGCCGGTTTATACCTATTTAAAGCGTGAAGAACATAAAAATCGTTAATTCACTGCAGCAGCATTGAACCGTGGCTTTATCAAATTTCAATACATCAGCACATTGCTTAGAAATACTGCGCTAATACACAAGCTTTTCCTTACGGCGTATCAGATGTCATGCTTAATTTTGGTCACTCTTCACATTGCTAAAAGTTCGCATTGCTAAAAGGTGGAAATTTATCTTCAACCAAATTGCTTTGCAGGCCATGTTCTAAATAAATTTTGGCTGCATCCAAAACCGTTGTAAAACCACCTGTACTATCGATAATAAAATCAATTAATGCCTGACCTTGCAGAGGAATCTTTGAATTTTTGATACGAACGTAGGTTTCCATCGGGCTAATCTGCTCAAAAATAAAATCGACTTGAGTTTTTGGTTCTCCCCACTGTATTTGAATTAATTTGTTTTCCTTAATACTCAGCACGTCTACATCGGCGACTGCATTATATTTCTGCCAAGTCCATTGCACGGTTTTACCTTCTTCTAGATAGCCACTCGATGCACTAAACCAAAAATGCTGTGTTATTAAAGGATCAACAAAAGCATTAAATACGATATTGATGGACTTACGAATTAACATCTGGGTTTCAATCACGACACTCATCAGCATTCCTACAGTATTTTAATTTTATTCAGTGATAGCACAGAGAACTGATCATTGCCTACCACTGAATTGTTATTGCCCTATTATGCTGTATGTTCTGTAATAAATGCTGATGTCACTAGCGTGGGATTCTTCTCTGTAAATTGCCCATTCCAATAGGGATAGTATGGATAAGGTGGATACACTGCACTGACTGCGTCTAATCGGGCTAACTGCTCTACGCTTAACGACCAATCTTTCGCCGCAAGGTTATCCAACAGTTGCTGTTCATTACGTGCGCCTATCAAAATGCTAGAAACTGTCGGTCTGGTTTTCAGCCAATTCAATGCAATCTGCGGGATAGAGTGCCCTGTTTCCATGGCTATTTCTTGCATTACATCTAACACCGCATATAACTTCTCGTGTTGAACTGGCGGTGCGAATTGTGCTGTTTCATGCAGCCGGCTTTGCTTTGGAATCGCGTGCTCACGATCAAATTTCCCTGTTAATCTCCCCCAGCCCAGCGGACTCCAAACCACTGCACCAATCTGTTGATCATGCTGCGCAGGCATCAACTCCCATTCATAGTCACGTCCAATCAAAGAATAATAGACTTGATGCACACTTAGCTTTTCATAGCCCTGCTGTTGGGCAATCGACTGCGCTTTCATGAGCTGCCAGCCTGAAAAATTCGACACACCGATATAGCGAACTTTTCCACTACCTACCAAGTCATCTAAACTGCGCATCAGCTGCTCAAGTGGCGTCGTGCTATCAAACTGATGCAGTTGCAGCACATCAATATAATCCGTGCCTAAACGCTTTAAACTCGCCTCCACGGCTTGTATTAAATAGCTTCTAGAATATCCACCTTGATTGATTCCCTCTTGTAAGCGAATACCCACTTTGCTGGAAATAATCACCTCTTGGCGTTTTGATTGAAGTAATCCACCGAGCATCTGCTCTGAGGCACCATTTGAATAAGCATCTGCGGTATCGAAATAATTCACGCCTTGATCAATACACAGATCAATCATACGTTGGGCATCATTTAAACTCGATTGCCCCCATGCAGAGAAAATAGGGCCTTGCCCGCCAAATGTACCTGCACCAAAGCCGAACTCTGAAACTTGTAAGCCAGATTGCCCTAGATTGTGATAGTTCATAGATATTTCCTGTGTTTAATTTATACACAGAATAGGCACAGATATTTATCAGAAAAACCCTGAATATTGAGAAAGACTTTCTTGATTATATTGATAATGCTAACTGAAGATTTCGAGTTATTCACACGAATGGCGACACTGGGTTCAATCAGTCAAGCCGCTAAAGAAGCCAATCTCTCTGTTTCTGTCGCTAGTAGCCGTCTACACAGACTTGAACAAAGTTTAGGGCTGCGCCTTTTTCATCGCACCACACGGCAGCTACATTTAACACAGGAAGGTGCTGTTTTATTGCAGCAAGGTTTTCCCTTATTCGAACAATTTAATTCTCTCCTGAGCCAATTTCAGCCTGAACCACAACAACTCAGTGGCACATTAAAAATCACCTGTTCAGAAGTTTTTGGAAATCGTATCATGGGGCCCGTATTTGCAGCCTTTGCCAATCTACACCCAACATTGACTTTAGATATTGAACAGACCGATCAAAATTTAGATTTGGTCTCCGCAGGTATCGATGTTGCGATACGTATTGGACAGCTAGAAGACTCATCGCTGATTGCTAAACCGCTCAGCTTAAACCGTCGTATTTTGTGTGCCTCGCCTAGCTATATCGAACAACATGGCGAACCTCGCTCTCTAGAAGAGCTTTCTATACACCAATGCATTTTACAGAAATACCCTAAGGGTGTTACGCAGCTTTGGACATTCGTCCAAGATCAACACAACATAAATATACCTGTTTCAGGACAAGTTCATATCAATTCAGGTGAAGGCGTACGCCAAGCAGCACTTGCAGGTTTAGGCATCTCAAACCACTCCATCTGGCATGTGGATGAAGATTTACAATCTGGCCAGCTCATCCAAGTTCTACCCAAGATCCCTGTTCAACGTACTGCAATCTATGTGGTAATTCCGCATCGACATTTTGTTCCGCCTAAAGTACAGGCTTTTATGCGACACTTGGACGATTATTTTCAGCATCAATATGCTTGGTACGTATCGCCGAATTTATCTGAAAATTAGGCCAAGAATTTATCTTAAATTACTGTTAAAAGTCTTAATCAGCGGCGGAAGTTCAACTTCTAAGCTGCTATACATTTCACGCTCAATGTTTCGTACAATCGAGTCCAGCGGTAAATCATTTTCCTGCAAGCCAAAAGGCTCTTCCAGTTCTGCACTTAACGCATCCAAACCTAAAAATAAATATGCAATCAAAGCCACAATGACAGGTGTCCATATCCCTAAACTGGCCTCTAGGCTAAATGGCAAAATCAGACAAAATGAATACACTGCGCGATGTAAAAGCACCGAATAGGAAAATGGTAATGGCGTGGTCATGATACGGTCACAGCCTGCATGGATATCACCCATCGCTACAGTATGACGTGTGAGCGTGCTGTAAATAATGTCTGTAATCTGACCTTGTTTATAGGTTTTGACTAAATCTTTTTGAATGATTTCAAGTAAATACTGTGGTGCATTGATATTGTCTCGGCATTGCCGCCATTGCTGATCCGTCAAAACTACGCCGTCTTTAAAATGTGCAATATCTTGTGATTCATGGCGTAAGCGATCACGTAACAAATTGCAAAACAGCATGATGCGGTACATCAACACGTTTCTTTGCTCATCTTCAAGGACATGGCTATCACGAATCATGTGGCGTGTATTGGCAATCAATGAGCCCCAAAGCTTGCGCCCTTCCCACCAACGGTCATAACAGGCAGTATTTCGAAAGCTCAAAAAAATCGACAGAATCACCCCAAAGATGGTAAATCCGATGGCTGGAACTTCAGGCGTATTCAGGTAGTGTGCAGCGCTTAGATACACCAAAATCGCCGACAAACTCACGACGACAGCCAACGCAGGCATGACTTTTGGGAGTATCGTGCCATGCCATGCAAATAAAAGTTTAAAGCTATTATTTTTATTTCGAATGATCACTTATTTCCCCTCTGTACTGCCTTAATGAACCATCTCAAGCATGAAAAAAGCCCAACCGAAGTTGAGCTTAATCTTAACCTACTTGATCTTAACCTATTGGGGATTCAAAGATGAATCCCTTTAAAAACTAAGATTTTATTTACCCGGTTTAAAACTGTCTTTCAAATCTAAGATGCGGTTAAACACTGGTTTTTCAGCTGTATGATCAAACTGATCTGCAACAAAGTAACCTTCACGTTCAAATTGGAAACGATCTTCAGGTTTTGCTTCTGCCAATGCAGGCTCAATGACCGCTTGAACCACTTTAAGTGATTCTGGATTTAAGTTTGCAAGGAAGTCATCACCCACTTCAGGGTCTGATTCAGTGAATAAACGGTCGTAGATACGAACTTCCGCTGCAATACCCTTGCTTGCAGAAACCCAATGTACAACACCTTTCACTTTACGGCCTTCAGGGTTTTTACCTAAAGTTTCAGGGTCGATTGAACATTTCAATTCAATCACTTCACCGTTCTCGTCTTTAATCACTTCATCACACTTAATGACATACGCATGACGTAAACGCACTTCACCGCCCGGAATCAGACGTTTAAAGCCTTTAGGTGCAACTTCTTCAAAGTCTTTACGGTCGATGTAAATGTCTTGAGTCAACGGAATGATACGGTCACCCATGTCAACGTTTGGATGACGTGCATGTACCAAATCCATTGCTTCAGGCAAGTTAGTTAAAGTCACTTTGAGTGGATTCAACACTGCCATACCACGCGAAGCAGTATTTTCTAAAGACTGACGGATGCAGTATTCAAGCATTGCAACATCCACGATACTGCCATCGACTTTTGTTACACCGACACGTTTACAGAAGTCACGCAGACCTTCTGGAGTAAAGCCGCGACGGCGCATACCTACAACGGTCGGCATACGCGGGTCATCCCAACCATTCACAAAACCACCTTCAACCAATTTACGTAATTTACGCTTAGAGGTAATGGTGTAATCCACATTTAAGCGGCTTGATTCGTACTGACGTGGTACAGATGGTGATTTAACTTTCTCGACAACCCAGTCATAGAATGGACGGTGATCAACAAACTCAAGTGTACACAGTGAATACGTAACTCCTTCAATGGCATCTGATAATGGATGCGCATAATCGTACATTGGGTACATTTTCCATTTATCACCAGTTTGGTGATGTTCAGAATGCAAAATACGATACAAAATAGGATCACGCATATGAATGTTAGGTGAAGTCATGTCAATTTTGGCACGTAGTACTGCCTGACCTTCTCCCAACTCACCATTACGCATTTGTTCAAAACGCGCTAAGTTTTCTTCTACGCTAGCATCACGTTGCGGCGAGTTTTTACCCGGCTCAACAAAATTACCGCGGTTCAGTTTGATTTCTTCAGGGCTTTGCAAATCCACATAAGCATCACCTTGTTCAATCAATTGAACTGCCCAAGCGTAAAGCTGATCAAAATAGCTCGATGCATAACGTGGCTCGCCATTCCACTCAAAACCTAGCCATTTGACGTCATTGGCAATACCGTCTACATACTCTTGCTCTTCGGCATCCGGGTTTGTATCGTCAAAACGGAGGTTACATAGACCTGCGAATTCTTGAGCAATACCAAAGTTTAGGCAAATAGCTTTTACATGACCAATATGTAGGTAGCCATTTGGCTCTGGTGGAAAACGTGTTACAACTTGTTCGGTACGACCTGCAGATAAATCATCTGTAATGACTTGACGTACAAAATCTAAGCCTGGCTGTTGTTCCTGCTGCGCAGCTTCGACAGGGGCATTGTTCTTGGTTGTCGGATTGTTAGGCAGGGATGAAACAACATCGTTTGGCTTCATGGTAATAAAATCACTTCTATAAAGATAAAATTAGGATAATTAAAACGCTTTTCTTTATTTTTAACAAAGAAAGTAACGTTTTTACTTGCCTTGTAGTTTACAGTTTGCTTATGCTTCTCACAACCAAAAAACCCATGGCTTTCATGTCCATGTACAGGAGATTACACAATGAGTTTTCCTCAAGTCGAATTAAACACCAATAAAGGTCGTATTGTTCTTGAGCTTAACACTGAAAAAGCACCTAAAACTGCTGAAAACTTCTTACAGTATGTTCGCGATGGTTTCTATGACGGCGTGATTTTCCACCGTGTTATTGATGGTTTCATGATCCAAGGCGGCGGCATGGATGAAAACTTCAAAGAAAAAACAACTCGTGATTCTATTGAAAACGAAGCTGACAACGGTTTAAGCAATGATGTTGGTACGATCGCTATGGCACGTACTCAAGCACCTCACTCTGCTTCAGCTCAATTCTTCATTAACGTGAAAAACAACTCTTTCCTTAATCACACTGGTAAAACAGCGCAAGGTTGGGGCTATGCAGTATTTGGTAAAGTAGTTGAAGGTCTTGACGTTGTTGACGCAATCAAAAGCGTTCGTACTGGTAACCGTGGCTACCACGCAGACGTTCCTCTAGAGAACGTTGTAATCGAATCAGCTAAAATCATTTCTGAATAATTTTTAAATTCTCCCTGAGTAGCATTGCTGCGCAAGTCCCTTTAATAAAGGAGGGAGTTTCAATATGAAATAAATGTCGGAACTCCTCCCTTTTCCAAAGGGAGGCTGGGAGGGATTTTTAGAATAAGGAAAAGATTCGTGACCTATCTGTTTATCGCTGATTTACATTTGTCACCTGAACACCCTCGACTCGTTCGGGGGTTTTTAGCTTTGTTAGAACAATACAAAACTCAAAATACCCAGCTGTATATTTTAGGTGATTGGTTTAATGCTTGGATTGGTGATGACTTTACTGCCCCATGGTTAGACGAAATCATTGCAGCGCTTAAAGATTTTACTGCTTTGGGAAATCAAATTTATTTCCAAGTAGGTAATCGTGACTTTGCATTGGGTCAAAAGTTTTTAGATAAATTTCACGGTCAATTATTACAAGACGTTGATTATCTCCACATTGGCAACTATAAAATTCGCCTCGAACATGGCGATTTACTTTGCACCGATGATGTGTCTTACCAAAAGTTTCGTAAAGTGATTCGTAATCCTTTGCTTTTAGGTTTCTTAAAGAGCTTACCGCTTAGCATTCGACAAAAAATCGCCAATGGCTTCCGCAAAAAAAGTACAGAAACCAAGCAAGTTAAATCTTATGAAATCATGGATGTAAATGCCGAAGCTGTAGAAAAAGCTTTAGAGCATGCCGATCTACTGATTCATGGACATACCCACCGCCCCCAAATACACGATGTGCATGGCAAACCTCGTATCGTTTTAGGGGACTGGCGTACAGAACAAGCTCAAATATTAGAGATTGGTGAAAACCCATCTGTGAGTGATTTAAAATTAAAAATTTGGTCTTACTAGTCCATAGCTTTCTAATCGTTAGCCTTTAGAAAAACTTACCATCATATTTGATTAATATACGCATCCAGACCATGCAAACGTAGACTTTAAATTAAGCAAAAAAAAAACAGCAGATCATCTGCTGTTTTTTGCTTTTAGGCTAAGCGATATAGCTGGTTTGGGCCAGTATAGAAGCTTTTGCCATCTAGATTCAGGTTAAATGTCTCGCCTGTTTCTAATTCAACCATTTGCCCAACATCAACCCAAATTAAACCAGCATTGGTATTTTGTTGACGTTTTAAAGGCACCATTTTTACATTAATTTCGTCGCCATTTACGGCTTTGGCAGTTTGCCAAGTATTTAAAATATTCAAAAGATTTACTCAACATGTGAGCTTTTTGTGACAGAACAAAGAGATTAATCAATCGGGTTTGGAATAATAATTCTGTAGTTACAAAGATATGATTCAAGTCAGAAGCTTGAATACAGATAAATCACAATCAGCTAAATAAAAAAAGATAAGCAGGAACATTACCCGCTTCGAGTTAAGCAGAAGTATACAATATTGCGCTTTGATTAGCAAAAGTAGGACTTATATACGTTATAAATACCTGCTTTTTCAATAGTATTCAAAAATCTGTGTCATTTCAATAAACTGAATCAAACAAGAAATGACACATCATGGCAAGCAACTTTGATTTCAAAGCTGTTTTTAAAAACAATTACAGTCAAGCCCTCCTCACTGGTGAAAACGGTATCTTAACCCCACCCCTCAAACAACTGACAGAAGCAGCTTTAAATGCTGAAATTGAATTTAGAAGCCCCCACTAGCCAATTGTAGGAATAGCTATTCTCGTAAGACTGTAAAATCATCTTACGGTTCATTTGAACTGGAAATACCTCGGGATCGTGCTGACGATTTTGAGCCTCAACTCGTCAAGAAAAATCAAACCTAACTCCATAAATAGATCGACAACAAAGTCATTTCGCTATATGCACTCCGTACGGGCTACCGCAATATTCAGAAACAAATTACCGATATGTATGCACTGGTTCTTTCCACGGGTGGCATTACCAATATTACAGACAAGTTAATCCCTGAATTACATGCTTGGTAACGGCGTCTTCTCGATATTGCCGTATATCCATTTGTGTGGCTCAATACCATTCATTACAAGTATTATTCACCAATTAAAATGTTGTGTTTTTAACAAAAAAGATCAAGAATGAAGGTATTTCTGTCAACAAAGCCGTTTTACCATTCTGGGATTACATGCCGAGGACCATAAAGAACGGCTAGGTCTTTACCTTTCAAAAAGTGAAGGTGCTAATGAATGTTCAGCGTATTCACAGATTTGCAGAATAGTGACAGACATTCTGATCGCCTGCATTGATGGACGTAAAAGCTTCCTGAGGCAATTGCTGCGATATGTCCGCAGACAGAAGTTTATACACTGAAGAATGCGGCCCACATCAAAACAAGCCTCAATTTATCATGATATATCTGGGCTTATTCATGATTCGGGTTATTTAATAGCGAGGTGGTGTCGCACTTCAAGACTTAACCTACTTATATTTAATTAGTAAAGATTCTCATTATTCACAATGTAAATTTTAGTAAATATAGTAAATTAGTCAGAATTTAAAACATAAATATAAGCGTTTTAGTCGGATTTAAAATAATTAAACACAAGTGTTTTAGTCAAGTATTTAAATAACAGAATTAGTTTATTTTTAAATCATTAAAACGATTAAGTTATTGTATTAAAACACTTTAATAATATATTTTTATTTTAACTGTTCAACCTATTTGCTTTTTGTGTATATTTGTTAATAATATAGTACAAGTTTAAAGAATAGGCTTATCTCCATGAGCTTAAAATTCAAAGATTTAAATCGTCGTGTGGTCAGAGAAATAACCGCAATACTAATAATTAAAGTGATTATTTTAATGATCATTAAGAACATCTGGTTCGACGCCCCTACCATCCCTAAAAACTTTGACAATCAAGTTGCCGAGCATATTGCTGGCAGTCCTTCCCAAATCAAGGAGACACGTTGATGATTTCTGAAAGCGTGGTCGATCTTTCGCGGTTCCAATTTGCAATGACCGCGATGTATCACTTTATTTTTGTTCCACTGACTTTAGGTCTGGCTTTTATTCTTGCCATTATGGAAACCACCTATGTGATTTCTGGCAAAGAAATTTATAAAGACATGACTAAATTCTGGGGAAAACTCTTCGGTATTAACTTCGCTTTAGGTGTTACTACTGGTTTGACCATGGAGTTTCAGTTCGGTACTAACTGGGCGTATTACTCACACTATGTCGGTGATATTTTCGGTGCACCATTAGCCATTGAAGGTCTGATGGCATTCTTCCTTGAATCAACATTTATTGGTTTATTCTTCTTCGGCTGGGATCGCCTATCTAAAGTTCAGCATTTGGCTGTCACTTGGTTGGTTGCACTTGGCTCGAACATGTCCGCACTATG
The DNA here is from genome assembly GCF_013417245.1 of Acinetobacter sp. YH16042. Taxonomy (NCBI): domain Bacteria; kingdom Pseudomonadati; phylum Pseudomonadota; class Gammaproteobacteria; order Moraxellales; family Moraxellaceae; genus Acinetobacter; species Acinetobacter sp. YH16042. Next base: position 75,895 of record NZ_VPEJ01000013.1, on the reverse strand, counting down.
GATTTTAGTGGCCAATGGTTGGATGCAAAACCCTGTCGGTTCCGCATTTAACTATGAAACTATGCGTATGGAAATGGTGGACTTCGGTGCGCTGATTTTCAACCCCGTGGCTCAGGTTAAATTCGTACATACCGTATCTGCAGGTTATGTGACTGGTGCTATTTTCGTACTGGCAATTTCAAGTTACTACTTATTGAAAAAGCGTGACTTGCCATTTGCGCGTCGTTCATTCGCTATCGCTGCTATCTTTGGTTTAGCTTCTACACTTTCAGTGATCTTACTAGGTGATGAATCTGGTTATGAAATTGGTGATGTACAAAAAACTAAACTTGCTGCAATTGAAGCTGAATGGGACACTCACCCAGCTCCAGCGCCATTTACTTTGTTTGGTATTCCAAATAAAGAAACCATGTCTACTGACTACGCGATCAAAATTCCTTATGTCATGGGGATTATTGCAACACGTTCAACTGACAAAGAAGTGATAGGTATTAAAGACCTGATCGTACAACACGAAGCGCGTATTCGTAACGGTATGGTGGCTTACTCACAGTTAGAACAACTTCGTGCAGGCGATACGTCTCCTGAACTTAAAGCAGCATTTGCTGAGTCTCAAAAAGACTTGGGTTATGGTCTGCTTCTGAAAAAATACACAGACAAAGTTGTCGATGCTTCTGACGAACAAATCAAAGCAGCTGCAAAAGACACTATTCCACATGTCCCAAGCTTGTTCTGGGCATTCCGTGCAATGGTTGCTTCTGGTTTCTTAATGCTCCTTCTGTTCGTACTTGCTACCTTTGCTGTCGGTAAACGTAATGCAGAAAACAAACCTTGGTTATTAAAGTTTGCTTTATTTGCCCTGCCATTACCTTGGATTGCAGCACAAACAGGTTGGTATGTTGCCGAAGTTGGTCGTCAACCTTGGACTATCGGTGAAGTTCTACCTACACATCTTTCAGCTTCTAGCTTAAGTACAGGTGATGTATGGGGTTCTATCCTTGCATTGGCAGCGTTCTACACTGTACTGCTGATCATTGAAATGTACTTAATGATTAAATTCTCACGCCTTGGCCCAAGTTCTCTACATACTGGTAAATACCACTTCGAGAAACTTGAAGCTGCAAAAAAGGCAAATGAGGAGGCTCAAGCATGATCGAATATGAATTACTCAAAATCATTTGGTGGGTATTAGTCGGTGTCCTACTGATCGGCTTCGCTCTCACCGATGGCTTCGATATGGGCTCAATGGCGATCATGCCATTCGTAGGTAAAAAAGACGAAGAACGTCGTGCGGCAATCAATACGATTGCCCCACACTGGGACGGTAACCAAGTTTGGTTTATTACTGCCGGTGGTGCGCTGTTTGCAGCATGGCCAATGGTATATGCGACTGCATTCTCAGGCATGTACTGGGCACTGTTACTGGTACTCTTCGCCCTCTTCTTACGTCCAGTCGGTTTTGACTACCGTTCTAAACTTAAAAATACCAAGTGGCGTAATTCTTGGGACTGGGGTTTAGCAATTGGTGGTGCCGTTCCTGCCCTCGTATTTGGTGTTGCGTTTGGTAATATGTTCCTTGGTGTTCCATTCACTATGGACGAAACTGTTCGCTCGACTTATACAGGGAGCTTCTTTGCACTGCTTAACCCATTCGCTTTAGTTTGCGGTATCGTGAGTTTGTCTATGCTTTGCGCTCACGGTGGTGCATGGCTCATGCTTCGTACAGACGGCGATCTACGCGCACGCTCTGCAAAAGCAACTCAGCTTATGGGTATCGTATTCTTAGTTTGCTTCTTACTGGCAGGCGCATGGTTATACTTCGGTAATATCCAAGGCTACACATTAGCTCAACCGTTTGACACTAATGGCGTTGCAAACCCATTAGCTAAAGAAGTGATCACCAATGCCAACCCAGGTTGGATGAACAATTACAGTACTTATCCAATTACTATGATTGCGCCAATCATGGCTATTTTAGGTGCGCTGATCATCATCCTTGCCGCAGGTAAAGGTAAAGCAGGTTTCAGCTTCCTTGGTTCAAGCTTGGCAGTCATTGGTGCAATCTTAACTGCTGGTTTTGCATTGTTCCCTTTCCTTATGCCATCGAGCATCAACCCAACTGTAAGTTTGACTATGTGGGATGCGGTATCAAGTAAAAATACCCTGACTGTGATGACAGTTGCCGCATGTATTTTTGTCCCAATTATCCTGTGCTACACAACTTGGTGTTACTACAAGATGTGGGGTGTGGTCACAAACAAACATATTGAAGAGAATTCACACAGCCTATACTAAGGCTGTGTCTAAGGAGAAAAGACGATGTGGTATTTTGCTTGGATTCTCGGTATTTTGATGGCATGTTTTGCAGGTGTACTTAGTGCGCTTTACATCGAACATCATCAAGATCTAGATGAGGAATAACAAATGACTGATGCTGCTGTAGAAAAATCACTTGTAGAAAAGAAGCCAAATAAATTTGCAATGGTCATTTCCTGCCTGTTAGCTTTTCCTTTGGCAGCCGTGTTACTTGTACATCCTGCTGCCATGCTGGATGACAATGGTGGATATAGCCATCGAGCGCTGATGTTCATCATGATAGGTATTTCAGGTGGTTTTGTGCATGGTGTGGGTTTTACACCACACCATTGGTTCTGGAAATGGCTTTTTAGCCCCTTCCTCGCTTGGCCACTCATGTTATGGGGCTACTACACATGGTTCCTACATTAATTAATATCTAAATAAAGCCCTCACTTGAGGGCTTTATTATATTTACGATCAATTTCGGCTTTTTTTTCTGCTGTAATATCGTCTTGCATTTGAAAACAGCCTCTAAATTTTTCATGGATATGATGAATATATTTTTCTTTAGCGGCATGCCTTAGCAAAATTTGAGCTGCCATTATGATAAATCCATTGACTTGCTTCACTATTATTATGCGCTGAGCATCCGCCAACCCAGCTTTTCGCTGAATTAATGAGTTTCGACCAGTATGCACAATCGAATGCAAATGCTTTAACGAATAGAACTTAAACTCTTTAAACATTTGAACAATATGCTTAATTTCTACAACATTTTCTAACTTTGTAATCATTTCAGCTGCGGTAGGAATTTTCACATTCTGAAGCAACTCTTCTTCTCGTTGAATTTCAAATTTCTGAATTTCTATATTAGAGGCAACCATTAGTAACCAATATGCCCTCACCACAGCTTCAAATTGAATTCGAAATAATGCGAGTGCAGATATATCTTGGCGTGATTCTAAAAGTTGTAAAATGGCTTCACCATGCTCCATGGATAATTCACAACATTCATAGACTAAATCAAGTCGCTGCACGCCACCAATAAATGCTGAATGATTTAACTCGTTATATAGCTCATCCAACATCGATTCAGAATCACGAAAAATATCTATCAACATCAGCTTCCATTTTTTAAATGCCAAAATTTTAAATATAAAAAAAGCCGGATTAATTCCAGCTTTAAAATTTAACGATGAGTATGAATCGACATCACAATCCCCATACCTGCAAGCATGGATATGACTGCTGTACCCCCATAGCTCATCAAGGGCAATGGATCGCCAGTTACAGGCAAAATACCACTAACCATACCCGAGTTTAAAAATACAAAAAAGAAGAAAGTTAATCCTATCGCTCCTGCATAGAGTCGTCCAAAATTATGGAAGCAATTTAGTCCAATAATCAAACAGCGAACAATAATTGCTGTAAATAAACTAAATAAAAGAAATACACCAATAAAACCAAACTCTTCAGCATAGGTCGACATAATAAAGTCAGTATGATGCTCTGGCAGATAGCCCAAGTGCGACTGTGTCCCTTCGGTATACCCCTTACCCATTAAACCGCCTGAACCAATGGCAATTTTAGACTGAATAATATTCCAACCTGCACCAAGTGCGTCAGACTCAGGATTGAATAACGTCAGTACACGTTTTTTCTGATATTCCTGCAAAAAGAACATCCAGAGTACAGGTGCTGCAATAGCAAAGGCGGTTAAAGCAGCTGCAATTAAACGCCAAGACATTCCACTTAAAAATAAAACAAAAATACCTGGAATAATCAAACCAATATTCAAGTCGGGCTGTAAAGCGACCAATGCAAATGGAATCAATAATAAAATTAATGCCCCGACAATTTGTAAAAATTTCGGTGGAAATGGTTTTCGCGCAAAATACCACGCCATCATGAGTGGCATGGCAAATTTCATAAACTCACTCGGCTGCATACTGCCGATACCCGGCAAGCTAATCCAGCGTTTCGCTCCCATCCTTTTTTCACCAATGACCAAAACCAACAACAGTAAAAATATACCGATGGCATATAAGTACGGACTCATAGATTGGTAAACTTTGGGTGGAATTTGCGCGCAGATCAGCATCACAATAAAGCCCACACCAAAACTTGTGGCTTGACGTAGTACCATTCCCGAATCTTCCGCGGTCGCACTATAGACAACCATCAGCCCCAATATTGCATTGAGTACCAAGAAGCAAAGTAACCACGGGTCTAAATGAAGTTTAGCCCATCGAGAAGAATCGTGTTTTATACTGCGGCCATCGCGTAATGACTGACGTAAAAAACGATACTGTTGAGAAGGGATCATTGCGAAACAGATCTAAAAAGGATGCGGGAATTATAGATTAAAGCGACAGTAAAAATCACTGTCCCTTAAATATTCCTTGAAATAATCATCTATTAACTTGAGACGCTAAAATTAAACGTGCCAACTCTAAATCATCAGGATAGGTAATTTTAATATTGTCCGAACGACCTTGCACGACATTAACTTGCTCACCGACAAATTCTAAGGCACTAGCTTCATCTGTGATGGTCGCACCAGCGGCAAGCGCTTGTTCAATGGCATTTTTAAGCATACCCAATTTGGCAATTTGTGGTGTCTGCGCTTGCCATAAAGTTGAACGATCTACCGTTGTTGATATAAGTGGCGCCGTTTCAACTCGTTTTAATGTATCGCGTACGGGAATGGCGAGAATCGCACTTTGCTCAGAATCGACTGCCGATTGAACTAAATTTTCTAAACTCAACTGTGAGACACATGGTCGTGCTGCATCATGAACAAATACCCAATCATCATCATTGGCAATCGAAGATAGATATTGCAATGCATTGAGTACAGAATGCACACGCTCTGCACCGCCTAAACAAAAATGAGCCTTATCTTGATTTGCTAGTGCCAAAGTCTGAGCAACATTATCTTGCTCACCTATAGCCAATACATAGCCTGTTAAAGGCAATTGGTTGAGACGTGCAACTGTGTGTTCAAGCACAGTTAGACCCGCAATGTTTTGATATTGTTTTAGTTCAGTTTTAGAAAATCGACTTCCTGAACCAGCAGCAGGAATAATAGCCCACAATTTAAGGTTCGGGTGGAAGTTCGGCTGGTTCTGACTCATTGGTACGTAGGTCTACTTTTGCATTTGGATCAATATAAATTGGTTTGTACTGAGTACTGATCGTACTCATCTGTACGAAAGTCTCATGCGGTTTAATTAAACCTAAATCTAGACGAGCATGCTCTTCAATAGCTTCAACGCCATTTTTTAAATCGTATACTTCTGCGGCAAGCACGCGATTTCGTTCTTTTAATTCGTCATTGAGTTCGACTTGTTGTTGTATTTTCTGACTCAGTTGTTGATGTTGATGATAACCACCTTCACCGAACCAGTATAAATATTGAAACCCTGCGATCAAAAAGATCGCAAGGCCCAACAATGCTTTACTCGCTTTGGAGTCAAATACATTTAACATAGATAGCATGATCTGCTTAGTTCAAACCTTTGAACTCAGCTTTACCGCGATATGCAGCATTAGTCAATTCTTCAATACGAAGTAATTGGTTATATTTCGCTACACGGTCAGAACGGCAAAGTGAACCAGTTTTAATTTGACCCGCTGCTGTACCCACTGCAAGATCCGCAATAGTTGAATCTTCAGTTTCACCAGAACGGTGTGAAATTACTGTAGTGTAACCATTTGCTTTTGCAAGGTAGATTGCATCTAGAGTTTCAGTCAACGTACCGATTTGGTTGTACTTGATCAGAATTGAGTTACCCACTTTTTCGTTGATACCACGTTGAAGGATCTTAGGATTCGTAACGAATAGGTCATCACCAACCAATTGGATTTTGTCGCCAAGGATTGAAGTGAGGTAAGACCAACCTTCCCAATCAGACTCGTCTAAACCATCTTCAATTGAGATGATTGGGTATTGTTTTGCAAAACCAGCAAGGTAGTCAGCAAATTGGTTGCTTGTGAATGCTTTATTGCCTTCACCTGCAAGGATGTATTGACCATCTTTGTAGAATTCTGAAGATGCACAGTCAAGCGCAAGCATAATGTCAGAACCTGCTTTGTAGCCAGTTTTTTCAATTGCTTCAAGAATTACTGTAATTGCTTCTTCGTTAGAACGAAGGTTCGGTGCAAAACCGCCTTCATCACCAACAGCAGTATTTAGACCTTGTTTCTTTAAAACTGATTTTAAAGAATGGAAAATTTCAGCACCAGCGCGTAAAGCTTCAGAGAATGAAGTGAAGCCAACTGGCTCAATCATAAATTCTTGAATGTCTACGTTGTTGTCTGCATGTGAACCACCATTTAGGATGTTCATCATTGGAACAGGCATAGTCAAAATGCTGTTATTACGAAGGTCTGCGATGTATTGGAAAAGTGGGATTTTCTTTTCATCAGCAGCAGCGCGTGCAGCAGCTAAAGAAACCGCTAAAGTTGCGTTCGCACCTAATTTTTCTTTGTTTTCAGTACCGTCAAGCGCGATCATTGTGTTATCAATGTCTTTTTGTTCGAATACTGATTTACCCAACAATGCATCACGAATTACTGTGTTAACGTTGTTAACCGCAGTTTTAACGCCTTTACCTAAGTAACGAGCTTTGTCGCCGTCACGAAGTTCTAAAGCTTCACGAGAACCAGTTGAAGCACCAGATGGTGCACATGCACGGCCTACAACGCCAGAGGCTAAGATTACGTCTGCTTCGATGGTAGGGTTACCACGAGAGTCCAAAATTTCACGTGCACGAATGTCAACGATTTGGCTCATGAACAATTCCTCAGTTGATTAATAAAAATGATGCGTCAAAAGTGACGCATCAATGTGTATCGAATTAGTGTGTGTCTAACTTTGCGAAACCTTTAACCAAGGTATCGAGTTCTTTTAACTGTGCCAAGAAAGGCTCCAACTGTGACATGCGTAGCGCACATGGACCGTCACATTTGGCATTTTCTGGATCTGGATGAGCTTCTAAGAACAAACCTGCTAAACCAGTCGCCATACCTGCTCGTGCCAGTGTCGTGATTTGCGCACGACGACCACCCGCAGAATCCGCACGACCACCCGGCGTTTGAAGCGCATGTGTCACATCAAAGAACACAGGGACATTCATTTCTTTCATGATGTCAAAGCCCAACATATCGACAACTAAGTTGTTGTAACCAAATGCTGAACCACGTTCACAAAGAATCAGTTTGTCATTCCCTGCTTCCAAACACTTATGCAGAATATGACGCATTTCGTGTGGTGCGAGGAACTGTGCTTTTTTGATGTTAATGATGGCATCAGTTTTCGCCATCGCTTCAACAAGGTCAGTCTGACGGCTTAAAAATGCAGGAAGCTGGATAATATCCGCAACTTCAGCAACAGGCGCAGCTTGGTATGGTTCATGTACGTCAGTAATAATCGGCACATTAAAGTGTTTTTTAATGTCAGCTAACCACTCGATTCCTTTTTCCAGGCCTGGGCCACGGAAAGAGTTCAAGCTTGAACGATTGGCTTTATCAAAACTTGCTTTAAACACATATGGAATATCCAAGCGTTTGCAGATATCCACATAGGTTTCAGCAATTTCAAAAGCAAGGTCTTTTGACTCAAGTACGTTCATGCCGCCGAATAGTACAAATGGCAAATGATTTGCCATTTGTATATCGCCTAAACGTACAATTTCTTGTGGTTTTAATTGTGACATTTAAACTTCCTAGTTTAGTCCTACAATGCCATTACTTGGTTTTTTGATACTGTTTTTTAGCAGCATCAATAAAGCCAGCAAATAATGGGTGACCATCACGTGGTGAGCTGGTAAATTCTGGGTGGAATTGTACCGCAACAAACCAAGGATGTGCAGGAATTTCAACAGTTTCAACGAGACGTTGTACCGGAGAATAACCTGAAATCTTCATGCCTTTTTCTTCAAGCACTGGGATATAACGGTTGTTCATTTCATAACGGTGACGATGACGTTCAACGATCTCTTCAGAACCGTACACTTGTGCAGTTTTTGTTCCCGCAACCAATTCAGATTTTTGAGCACCCAGACGCATTGTGCCGCCTAAGTCAGAATCTGCATTACGTTGTTGAACTTCGCCGCGCTCATCTAACCATTCAGTGATTAGACCAATCAATGGTGATTTTGTAGAACGGTTAAATTCAGTTGAAGTTGCATCGCTAATACCCGCAACGTTGCGCGCATATTCGATCACAGCCAACTGCATACCTAAACAGATGCCGAGGAACGGTACACCGTTTTCACGTGCAAAACGAATCGCTTTCATTTTGCCTTCTGTACCACGTTCACCAAAACCACCTGGAACTAAGATTGCATCCGCGTCTTTTAATACGTCGTTTACATCTTGGCTTTCAAGTTCTTCTGCATTGACGTAGTCGATTTGAACTTTCACACGGTTTTGAATACCCGCATGTAAAAGTGCTTCGTTTACAGATTTGTATGCATCTGGAAGTTCAACGTATTTACCAACCATCGCTACACGAACTGTGTATTCAGGGTTCAGTAATGCATCTACAACGTTATCCCAGTCTGTAAGATCAGCTTCTGGAAGATCGTTATAACCAAAACGTTCACAGATTAAATCATCAACGTTTTGTTCATAGAAAGTACGTGGAATTTGGTAAATTGAACGCGCATCTTTACACACCACAACTGCACGAGCTTCAACATTCGTAAATAACGCGATTTTACGTGTAGTGTCAGCATCAACATCATGCTCTGTACGGCAGATCAGGATGTCTGGTTGAATACCAATCGACAAAAGCTCTTTTACAGAGTGTTGAGTTGGTTTAGTTTTTAATTCAGCAGCTGACTTAATATATGGGAGTAAAGTTAAGTGCATTAACATTGTGCGCTTATGACCTAGTTCGACCATAAGTTGACGTACAGATTCCATGAATGGGAGAGATTCAATGTCACCTACTGTACCGCCGATCTCAACGATCGCAACGTCATAGCCTTCACCTGCGCGAAGAACACGTTCTTTAATATTGTCAGTAATATGTGGAATAACTTGAACTGTACCACCGAGGTAGTCACCACGACGTTCTTTATTCAAGACATCTTGGTACACTCGTCCTGAAGTAAAGTTGTTCAGTTTGGTCATTTTCGCACGACGCAAGAAACGTTCGTAATAACCCAAGTCTAAGTCAGTTTCAGCACCATCCTCTGTGACAAAAACTTCACCGTGTTGGAATGGACTCATAGTCCCTGGATCGACATTAATGTATGGATCCATTTTTACCATGGTTACTTTTAAACCACGGGCTTCTAAAAGCGCAGCCACTGATGCAGCTGAAATACCTTTACCTAGTGATGATACAACACCACCAGTAACGAAAATAAAATGGGTCATTAAGTTTCTCGTACAATGGAGCCTAAATTGGCCTACAATGTTGTGCGATTTTACTTTACTCTGTACCAAGAAAGCAAAGTCATTCCGCATCAATTCATAGAACAATTAACAATTGGCTATTGTAACAGCAATTATCATAAAAATTTAGAGTAAGTTCTTATCATTTCTATATTCTTATTTGCTGTTATAATGCATTTATCCAATCCACACTTTTTTGTTTTGTGTAATTATGAATAAGAAACTTTTAATCTGCGGTGCAATCGCAACAGGTCTACTTCTTACAGCATGTGTAAAAAAAGAAGCACCAAAAGAAGAAGAACAGGAACAGGTTGAAGTTGTAGCATCTGAACCAACAGCATCTGTACCTACACAATTAGAACCAGTTGAAGAACAACCCGTTGTTGAAGAACCAACTCAGCAGCAAGTTGAAGTGATTCGTGAAGAAACACCGAATACAACAACTGAAATTCGTCGTGAACCTACCACACCTGCAGAAGCTCCTGCTCCAAAAGCAGAAGCACCTAAAGCGGCAGAAAAACCTGCACAAGTTGCTCAACCTAAACAAAACTCAGGTTCTGCACAATCTGAAGATGATGCCGTTGCTGCTGCTATTGCCGCTGCAACACCAGCTTTAGAGAACTAAGATCGAAGTTTTATCAAACAAATGATCAAAAAAACCCGGCAAATGTCGGGTTTTTTTATTGTTTCTATGTAAATAAAAATCGGTACCCAACAATGCACTGTTTTTTCTCACAACTATTCTTGTAATTTTTCAGCTAAATATTCAATAAATAAACGAACACGTTTGGGTAAATGCTCTTGTTGATAATAGACAGCATGAATAAGCTGTTCATGTGGCTCAATTTGATCGTCTAAAAGCTGGACCAATCGCCCTTCTGCAATATCTTTTTCTAACATAAAAATCGATAGACAAGCGATGCCCATACCATGAATCGCAAGCTCACGTATCGTTTCACCATTTGATGCCTTAATATTTGGTCGGATCGTCAAGGGCTTCCCTGCGACTTGGATCGGCCAAGTATTCATATGGGTAATTTGACTGAATCCAAGTAAAGCATGTGCGGTTAGCCCATCAGCATTTTGCGGACGTCCATGCTGCTGAAGATATTCAGGACTCGCCACCAAACACAGTCGACTCTTATAGATGAGTTTTGCATGTAAACTGGAGTCGTTTAATTTTCCAAAGCGAATTGCAACATCCGCTTTATGCTCTAATAAGTCAATCACTTGATCATGATTTACTAACTCAATCTGTATATGCGGATAACGTGCATTAAATTCTGGAATCAAGGGAACGATCATATGCAGAATAAAAGAAATTGCTGAATCGACTCGCACTAACCCCGAAGTATCTGCATCTAATTTCAGCAGAGAATCTTCCGCTTCGCTCAAATCATTCAATATCCGCCGTGTTTTTGCTAAAAACAATTGCCCCTCTTGCGTGAGCTTAATTTTGCGGGTAGTTCGTTCCAACAGGGTTACATTTAATTTAGATTCCAGACGCTGTAATGCACGGCTGACACCAGATGCTGTTTGATCCAGTCTTTCTGCTGCTTTAATAATAGAGCCGCTATCTACAATGACAGTAAAAGCCTGCAGCTCCTCAATGGTCGATTTCATTGCTTATTCGAATTCGTGATTTTTAATCAATAATATATTCCAAATTCATGCATTTTTCTTCATTAAAATTAGCAGCACAATAGCATCAACTCAAAAAAAAGAATTCCTGATGATTGTTCCTCAATTTGGTGTCGGTACCTTCCGTTTAACAGGTGACACTGTTATTCATTCAGTTAAAACTGCCTTAGAAGTTGGATATCGTGCTGTAGACACCGCACAAATTTACGCTAATGAAGCAGAAGTAGGCCAAGCAATCCATGAAAGCCAGGTCAATCGAGCTGATATTTTCTTAACCACGAAAATTTGGACTGAAAATTATGCTGCCGACAAACTGATACCCAGCCTAAAGGACAGCTTAATTAAATTAAGGACGGATGCAGTTAACCTCACACTTATTCATTGGCCTGCACCTGCACTTGGAGTCAATATTCCTGAATTAATGGGACATTTACTTGAGGCAAAAAAACAAGGTTTGACTGAACATATTGGTGTATCTAATTTTAATATTGAGCTCACTCAACAAGCCATTGATCACATCGGGCTGGAAAATATTGCAACCAATCAAATTGAACTGAGTCCATATTTGCAAAATAAAAACTTGGTCAATTACCTACAAGCGAACACTATAGATGTCACCTCTTATATGACCTTGGCTTATGGCAAAGTGCTAAATGACCCAATACTTTCTGATATTGCAGCACAACACCAAGCTTCAGTTGCACAAGTGACACTCGCTTGGGCGCTGCAAAAGGGTTATGCCGTAATTCCATCGTCAACCCAACGTGAACATTTAACCAGTAACTTAAAAGCTCAAGACATTCATTTAACATCAGAACAGATGCAGGCCATTGCCACACTAGACAGAAATGCACGTGAAGTGAACCCACCTGAACTTGCTCCAGTGTGGGATATTTAATATGAAATTCAATTTTCCATTAATTGCATTAGCCGTAGGTGCTTTTGCAATTGGCACAACAGAATTTTCACCGATGGGTTTTTTGCCTGAAATCGCAGCAGATTTATCGGTTTCCATTCCTCAAGCGGGCTTACTGATTAGTGCCTATGCCGTTGGCGTCATGATTGGTGCCCCATTAATGACCTTATGGTTAGCACGTTTTCCTAAACGTACTGCCCTTATTTTACTAATGGCAATCTTTACCATCGGTAATATTTTGGCAACGATTGCACCCAATTATCTCGGTTTAATGGCGGCACGTTTGGTGACTAGCTTAAATCATGGGGCATTTTTTGGCTTAGGTTCTGTCGTTGCAGCGAGTGTTGTGCCGAAAGATAAACAAGCCAGTGCCGTTGCTATGATGTTTATGGGCTTGACCATTGCCAATATTGGCGGCGTGCCACTCGCAACGTGGGTGGGGCAAAATATCGGTTGGCGTATGTCTTTTGCCGCTATTACCTTACTGGGCATCATCACCATGTTGGCATTATGGAAAGCACTACCTCATCAGCAACAGACCGAAAAACCTGATGTACGAGCAGAGTTAAAAGTATTAACACGCATGCCTGTTGTTTTAGCACTGCTCACCACGGTAATGAGTGCTGGAGCTATGTTCGCGCTCTATACCTATATCGCACCGAGCTTAAAAGTCTTTACCCATGCAAGCCCTGAGCTTATCACTTTCATGTTGGTCTTAATCGGGATCGGATTTTCAATTGGTAACCATTTCGGTGGTAAGTTTGCAGATCAGTCTCTAGATAAAACCTTGATTGGCTTTTTAGTCTTACTCATGCTGATGATGCTGTTATTTCCAATTTTAGCAACAACCACCATTGGCGCGGCGATTGCATTAATCATCTGGGGAGCAGCAGCCTTTGCCGTTGTACCACCTTTACAAATGCGTGTTATGACAGTCGCTCACGATGCACCAGGCCTCGCTTCTTCAGTGAATATTGGTGCATTTAATCTTGGAAATGCTTTGGGCGCTGTTGCAGGTGCCGCAGTGCTAAATCTCAACCTAAGCTATGCTGCAGTATCTTATACAGGAGCGACATTGAGTGCTATAGCGTTGATTTTAGTATTGATACAGATGAAGCTTAAACCTCAAACAACTGCATGTTGCGCACAAGCCGAGTAACACACACTTAAAATAGCCTATCCAAAGTAGGCTATTTTTTAGTTCGCATATAACTTTAAAAAATCTGCCATCAATTTGGTTGCCCATGAATGGGTATCAACAAGACCTTCATAATAACCACAGTGACTGCCTTTTTTGGTGGTCACCACCACCACATTCGGCAAAGAACGAATTAATTCTTTATAGGGCTCAAAGTTTTGAATATGGCAAACAGGATCATCCTCGGCATTTAAAATCATCAAAGGAATTTTAAGATTTTCAAATACATAAATTGGGTTGGTGGATTTGGCATAACTTTCATAATCAGTAAAACCCGCCATTTGAAAATATGTACGTTCAAACTGCGCCAGATCTTTACTTTTTAGGACTTCAATTATAGATGGAGTCGTTGACCATGTTGCAGAATAGGGTTCTACAAATTTCTGAAAGAGCTTCTTGGTCATCATTTTACTGTAAAAAGGATGGACATTTTTAAAGCCAAGCTCGGTGTCATAGCCCGGACATAAAGCAAAAGCCGCTTTAAGTGGTGTTTCCTCACCTTGTTCGCCTAAATAGCGGACCAATAACCCCGTTCCTGCAGATGAACCGACGCCAAATAAATTCGATTCGGGAAATTTCTGCTGAATAAAGGCAATCTGTTCACGCAGGTCATCGGTTGAACCAAATAAATTTATTTTGGCAACAGGCATAGGTAAATTGGCATGACCGCGTCTTAAACATAGCGCAATGCGCCAACCTGTATATAGATGAAGATCCCGAACCACTTCTCGCATACTTTCAGGCGTTCCCGTAATCGTATGCATGAGCACCACAGTTGGCACATCCGCAGGTAAATCCAAACCCAACCATGCAATGGCTGTGATTCCACCATCAGCCATGGTCAACTGCTCTATGGCATCGTATTTGAGCTTCACTTGGCGCTTTTTAATGACATCAAAATACAGTAAATGTGCATGGGTATTCGACAGCCAAGGCGTAGGACGATATTTTTCATGTAGTTGCTTTAACTTCGGCAGCACATGTTGCATTTGCCCTTCAGGATGATAATAAAGCTGTGGTATTTCCGCACCGATGGCATGATCTACAAAATTTAAAAGAGCCAGACGCCCTTTATGCATCACATTATTCATTGACCTTACCTTCACCTCGCTTCGCACTACAGCAAATCATTTCAATCTTTTCACTTTGACCAACAAGGCCCATTAAACAAACGTATCTACAAAACCATATCTCACTAGCAATATTTGTTTACTTAAACCTCATAAGCAAAAAGCATGACAATATCCATCATGCTTTTTATCATTCTGTGATGAGCATTTAAAAATCAGCAGATTCAAGGCTGATATTGCATAATGCGCTCACCCATTTTCGCCGCCAATGCTTCCAAGCCACTTTTCGGACGGAGCATGACTTCAAAATCAATCATCTGTCCTTGTTCATTAAACTGAATCATGTCGATCCCTTTTAATTTTTTCTCGCCAACATTGGCAGAAAACTCAAGCACCACATTTAAACCATCTTCTGAGTAAAACTCACGGTGATAGGTAAAATTTTCAAAAATTTGAATCACATTGGTCAAAATAAAAGTTACTACAGGCTTACCTGGATATGGGTTAAACGCGACAGGTGAACGAAACACCACATCCTCTGCCAAGAGTTCATTTAAAATATTCATATCCCGTGTGTCGAGCATTTCGTGCCAACGTGCAACAGATTTTTTTGTTGTTTCAATAGTCATGTTTATGTCCTTTTTTTTTGATGAATCATTTCCCTTTCCTCAAACTACTCTCCCAAATGGAGAGGAAGCACGACAACTGCCTATTAAATTGAATGAAGTTGTCGTGGTTTAGTATGAGGCTGATTAAATCACCGCAGCCAAATCTGCACCTTGACGAATGGCACGTTTAGCATCTAACTCACCTGCTTCTTTCGCACCACCAATCAAATGCACATTTTTCCCATCTGCTTGTAGCTGTTCATACATCGCGGTATAGGATTCCTGACCTGCACAAATCACCACATGATCAACATCTAAAATACGTGATTGACCATCAACGGTAATATGCAAACCTTGATCATCAATTTTGTCGTAGCTTGCACCCGCAATCATTTTCACATCGCGGTGTTTCAAACCTGTACGGTGAATCCAACCCGTGGTTTTACCTAAGCTAGCACCAACCGATTTAGCCTTACGTTGCAATAAATACACTTCACGCGGCGATTCTTCGACGTCTGGATGTTTCAAGCCACCGACTTGCGCATAAGTGGTATCAATTCCCCATTCATCATAAAATTTCTCAGGATTGAGGCTACCGCTTTCACCTTCATGCGTTAAATATTCAGCCGTATCGAAACCAATACCGCCTGCACCAATGATCGCTACACGTTTGCCAACTGGTTGACGCTCACGTAAAACTTGTAAATAACTCAATACTTTTGGATGATCAATACCATCTATATCTAACTGACGCGGTGTTACACCCGTCGCCACCACGATGTCATCAAACTCAGACTGAGCTAATTCTTCATAGGTTGCCGTATGGTTCAGTACCAATTTAATCTGAGGCAATAGTTCTATTTTACGTTTGAAATAACGCAGCGTTTCATAAAACTCTTCTTTACCAGGAATCGTTTTCGCAATATTAAACTGTCCACCAATTTGGCTCGATGCTTCAAAAATAGTTATGTTATGACCACGCTCTGCAGCATAAGTTGCAAAGCTTAAACCTGCAGGTCCCGCACCAATCACAGCGATATTTTTCACCTGTGCAGATTCTTTAAATATCAGTTCAGTTTCATAGCAGGCTTGAGGGTTAACCAAACATGTTGCAATTTTCATTGAGAAAATATGATCTAGGCAGGCTTGGTTACAACCAATACAGGTATTAATTTCATCACTACGACCTTGTTCTGCTTTTTCCACAAAACGTGGGTCAGCCAGCATTGGACGTGCCATGGACACCATATCTGCATCACCCGAAGCAAGTACGTGCTCAGCCATTTCAGGAGTGTTAATACGGTTTGAGGTGATTAAAGGAACATTCACAATACCTTTTAATTTCTTAGTCACCCATGTAAATGCAGCACGTGGCACTTTGGTTGCAATGGTCGGAATACGCGCTTCATGCCAACCAATACCGGTATTGATAATGGTTGCACCAGCTTTTTCAATGGCTTTTGCAAGTTGCACAACTTCTTCGAAAGTCGAACCGCCTTCAACCAAATCCAACATAGAAAGACGATAAATAATAATAAAATTTTCACCGACTAATTCACGCGTACGACGCACGATCTCGATTGGAAAACGAATACGGTTTTCATAACTGCCGCCCCATTCATCATCACGGTGGTTGGTACGTGCAGCAATAAACTCATTAATTAAATAACCTTCTGACCCCATGACTTCTACACCGTCATAACCCGCTGTCTGTGCTAACTGAGCACATTTGGCAAAATCATTGATCGTGCGTTCGACGTCTGCTGTGCTTAAAGCTTGCGGTTTTACTGGGTTAATTGGTGCTTGAATAGATGAAGGTGCAACATTATTGGCTTGATACGAGTAGCGACCTGTATGCAAAATCTGCATCGCAATTTTACCGCCAGAATCATGTACCGCCTGCGTAATCACTTTATGTTTTTCTGCTTCTTCTAAAGAGTCTAATTTTGAACCACCAGCAAATGTCACACCATCATCATTGGGAGAAATACCACCAGTTACAATCAGACCTACACCACCTTTCGCACGCTCAGCGTAAAAAGCTGCCATGCGTTCATAGCCACCCGGTGCTTCTTCAAGGCCGATATGCATAGAACCCATCAATACACGGTTCTTTAGCGTTGTAAAACCTAAATCTAGTGGTGCCAATAAATTTGGATAATTTGACATTTTTTCTCCTTAGCGTGCTGAAAAGCTGGCTATTTTTATCTTCGCTTGTATACGAGCTTTCTATTTCCATCTACGCATACAAGATTTTTGCAACTTGTTGCACTAATTTATATGCGAGATTTGATTTTTATGCAACATGTTGCATAATAAAAAGTACAAAACTATTTTGACTGAGCCATATATGTCTTTAGCCCATGTTTTACTCACGAGCTTACTTGAAAAACCGAGTACAGGAATTGACCTTGCACGCCGTTTTGACCGCTCTATGGGCTTTTTTTGGAATGCGACACATCAGCAAATCTACCGTGAACTCAGTGGTATGCAGCAAAAAGGCTGGATCAGCACTATTGAAGATGAGCACAGCACAACCCGTAAAAAAACCTACCAAGTTGAACAGCTTGGACGTGTTGAATTAGCCAATTGGATGGTTGAGCAAAGCCCTCCGGCTCAGTTACGTGAAGAGTTAATGGTTCGTTTACGTGCTGAAGCTCAACTGGGCACAAACGGCGTATTACCCGAATTAGAACGTCACCTAGAAATTCACAAAGAAAAACTAAAAGTGTACCAGTCTATTTTTGCAAAAGACTTTGCACATGCGCATGATGAAGACCGTACTTTGTACATTCATAAAATGATTTTACAGCTTGGGATTGATTTGGAAATCGGTTGGATCAAATGGCTTGAAACCATCATTCCACAGTTGCATAAATTTAATCGCTAAAACAAAAAATAAATAGGAAGCCGCATGCCACACTATACAATGCCAGATCAACAACAACTGTATGTTCGTGAATATGGTCAAGGAGAACCCATCCTGGTTTTATCTGGACTGGGCATGCAAAGTTGGCAATGGCACCCTTTTCTATATCAACACCGAAAGCATTTTAAATTTATCATTCCAGACTGGCGTGGATTTGGCGGCTCTAAACATTGTCAAATTCCAAATACGGACACCATTTCAAGCCATTGGCGAGATATTGACAGCTTAGTTTCCCAGCTTGGTTACGATAAAATCACGGTGATTGCCTACTCCATGGGGGCAACGACCACCATGCACGGTTTAAAATACGGTCAGTTTGCTGAAAAAATTAAACGCTATTTACACATCGATCAAACCCCTAAAATACGAGTAGATGCAGATTGGCAATATGGTTTATATGGCAAACGCCACAATGAGTTTTTAAGTATTTTAGAAGACATCTCGAAGGTACTTGCAACCAACCTCTCCGTGCCATTTGCACAGCAGATGAATAAACATGACCGTCAAGGTCTGGTCGACGCTTGGTTAAGATTCATAGACTTACAAAATAGCAATCCTTATGCTTTATCCGCTTTCCGTTTTGCATACCAACAACCAACTTTACAGAAGCTGATGTTACCCTCACAAAGTGTGACCTATTTATATTGGTATATTCAAAACTATTTGAACCATACTGAAGATTATCGTGAAGCCATTGCAGCACTCACCGCACCAACAACTTTTTTCACAGGTGCAAAATCGATCCTCTATCCTGCCCAAGGTCAAAAAATTATTGCTGACAGCCTAACCAATGCAGAGCAAATCATTTTTAAGAAATCGGGGCACACGCCATTGCTCAGTGAACCGGTCAAATTTAGCCGTGAAGTCACCAAGTTTTTAAAACAAGCGGTCTAATAACACTAAATAAAAAAAATAGGCTCAAAACTTTCAAGATTGAGCCTATTTTTGTATGAAGGAAAGTGTTACTTAACTGTTTGCTTCTAAATTGAATTTCGAAATTAACATCTAAATTAATTTTAAAACAAATGTTAGAAAACTCGACGATCGTATTCAATTGCTTCCAAATCATATACTTGGTAAACACAATCAAATAAAGGACGTGCCAATTCCCCTTCATCATCATTCCGCACAATCAAATAAATTTGGCTAATGGCGGCACTGTCCGATAATTTCACATAATTCACATGCCTAAACTGCATAATTTGGACAGATTCAGGAACAATACAAATGCCTTCGCCCGCAGCGACCATACCCAGTGATTGCTGCAAATCTGCTTGAGTATTGAAGCGTTTCGGCTCCATCCCATATTCTAAAAATAAAGACTTGATCAGCGTTGCATAACTTTGACCATCCGTTGCAGGATAAATAAAAATCTGCTCATCTTTGAGATTATTTAATGCAATCTGCTGCTGTGAAGATAAAGGATGGCTTGAATGCACCGCAACAATCAGAGGCTCTTCACGCAATAGCACACGTTTAACCGCCTGATCCGACACACGAACTCGACTAAAACATGCATCAACCCGACCTTCTTTTAATGCCTGAATCTGATCAACTGCACTCAGTTCAATTAAATTTACATTTAAGTGTGGATATTGCTGGCGGAACAAATAAACGATTCGAGGTAATAAACCACAGAGTAAGGAACCGCCATACCCAATATTAATGGTACGTTCAGTAGCACTGGCCCGCTGCGTAATGAGCTTAATTTCTTCTGCATTTGAAAGTAATTTCACGGCTTGCTGATAAAAGAAACGGCCAATGGTGGTGGTTCTCAAAGGACGGCTGCCACGCTCAAAAAGCTGTGCACCCAACTCTTCTTCTAAATTTTGAATTTGACGACTTAAAGGAGGTTGAGCAATAAATAGCTTTTCAGCAGCCTTCGTAAAACTCTGTTCTTCTACAACGGCGACAAAGTAACGTAAATGTCTTAATTCCATGACATTGTCCTTTAATGTCGAATTTCTTTCATAATGGTCTTTTATTTGAATATATCAGGACGACACTCAAATCACATCCTTCAAATTCGGTTATTTAAAAGATGTATACACCACATTTATTGTTTGGTCATGCTAATGTGAAACGATTACAAGGTTAACCCGACTTTAGTCTTGGCAATTTTACTCAACTTTCTCACATGAAAAACTACAAAACGTGATTGACTTCATGAAACAATTCAAGTTAATTAGCTAAATCGTTGCAAATATGGAATAAGAACAGTGCTGAGTGATCTAGATGATTTTTATTGTTTTGCCCAAGTGGTCGAACATGGTGGTTTTAGTGCAGCAGAACGTGCAACAGATATTCCAAAATCAAAACTGAGTCGTCGGGTCTATAACTTAGAAGAACGTTTAGGTGTCCGCCTGATTCAACGTAGTTCACGACATTTTGCTGTTACAGATATTGGTATGAATATCTACCGCCATGCACAAGTTATGATGAATGCCGCTCAAGCCGCACATGATTTGGTTGATCATCTCAGCACACAGCCGCGCGGCTTAATTAAAGTCAGCTTACCTGTTTCCATCGCGCAAAATGAAATGACCAAAATTTTGCCTGAATTTTTAAAGCAGTACCCAGAAATTAAAGTGCAAATGATGGTGACCAATCGCCGCGTAGATATCATTAATGAAGGCTTCGACCTTGCGCTGCGTGTACGTTCAAATCTAGACGACGACCCCAATTTAGTCATTCGTAAATTTGAAACGATTGAGCAGCACTTATTTGCCAGTCAGGCCTATCTGAATAAATTTGGTGAACTCAAACAGCCCGAAGACTTATCACAACATCAAATATTAAGTATGGCGGATGAGCATCTCGATCAACATATTATTGTGACCGATGCACAGCAGCATCAGAAAAAAATTAAAGTGAATCCAACGGTGATGGGCTCTGACCTGTCTATGTTAGCTGCGCTAGCCTGCCAAGATTGTGGCGTGGTGTTATTGCCCGACAGTATTGTGTCCGACCATGTGAAATCAGGTGCTTTGGTTCGTGTGTTACCTGAATGGAAAGCTGCACATGGTATATTCCATGCTGTTTATCCATCTCGTCGTGGCTTATTACCTGCTGTACGAGTATTCATTGATTACTTAGTTGAAAAACTCAGCCAACATGAACACGCTAAATTTTAGGCAAAAAAAAGCTTACCCATGTGATGGGTAAGCGAAAACTTAAAAACTAAGAAAATCAGAAACTACAGCAGAATCTGTAATCATATTATATAAATAAAATACATCTTTATTAAATCGTTAATAGCTCTAACTGATTTTCAGAGTTATAAGCAAAGCCTTATAAATTAAGCTATAGACAAAACCTCTTAGTCTTAAAACCTATAACGTTCATACACACTACAAATTATTAGACTAAAGTCAAAAATTATACACATGTATAATTTAATTTAACTTCAATCATTTAGATACAGCAGATTCAGGATTAAATTCGCGATTTAGCTTAGATTGCAGGATATGTACCTGTACCTTCTGGCCATGGAGATAGCAACTCAAAACCACTATCGGTTACAACCACCATATGTTCCCACTGTGCAGATAAAGAGCGGTCTGCAGTAATCACTGTCCAGCCATCTTTTAACTCTTTAGTTCGCGCTTTACCGCTGTTAATC
Organism: Acinetobacter sp. YH16042; assembly: GCF_013417245.1. Lineage (NCBI taxonomy): Bacteria > Pseudomonadati > Pseudomonadota > Gammaproteobacteria > Moraxellales > Moraxellaceae > Acinetobacter > Acinetobacter sp. YH16042. The sequence goes on along the minus strand of NZ_VPEJ01000013.1, from coordinate 54,203 downwards.
ATCGGTTCAATGGTAAAGACCATGCCTTTTTTCAGAATCACACCTTGACCCGGTTGACCATAGTGTAAAACGCTCGGTTGCTCATGATAAACCTTACCAATTCCGTGACCACAGTATTCACGTACTATGCTGTAGCCTTCACGATGAGCAACTTGTTGAATGGCATAGCCTACATCCCCCAAAGTTGCTCCCGGTTTAACTGCATGAATCCCTGCAACCATGGCTTCGTAGGTAGTTTCCACTAACTTTTTAGCCGCAGGCGAAACCTCACCCACATAGTACATACGACTGGTATCACCAAAATAACCATCTTTAATGATGGCAACATCAATATTGATAATGTCACCATCTTTCAATACAGTTTCTTTCGAAGGAATACCATGACAAACCACTTCATTCGGTGAAATACAGGTGGTTTTGGTATAGCCATAGTAGCCAACGTTGGCAGGAATCACTTTAAGTGTGTTGACGATAAAATCATTACAGATATCGTCTAGATATTCAGTGGTCACGCCCGGCTTGACATACTCCCCGATCATCTCTAAAACCTGAGCAGCTAAACGACCTGAAATGCGTAATTTTTCAATATCTTGCTCGGTTTTAATCGTGATTTTGGAAGCTTTCATCTGAATATCCTCAAATTTGAATACACCGAATTATAGACCTTTTAGATTTTTTTTGTTTTATTCAGCCAATATTTCTGCATTTATTCGGCTTATAGCATCCTATTTAGTGCTGAAAATTAGAACAATTGATTTATATCTGATAAATCTTAATCGCTAAACATATTTCTATAAAAAATTTATATACAATAAATTTCTTTTATTTATCATAAATATAAATAAAACATTATTTTATCTGTCAATATATTTATGATTCGTATTATAAAAACTATCTATACGATTTATAAATTTTGCTCCAAAAACGAGCTTAATTGCACTAAAATTGCCTTTTTTCACAGTTCATCTCCCCTTTATGACAAGTCTTCGTACACGGGATATTGTTGCCTTAGGTTTTATGACCTTTGCACTGTTTATTGGTGCAGGTAACATTATTTTCCCACCAATTGTCGCACAGCAAGCGGGTGAACATGTTTGGTTAGCTGCATTTGGTTTCTTAATCACCGCAGTTGGTCTACCTGTCATCACGATTATTGCTTTGTCGCGTGTTGAGGGTTCTATTCAAGTTTTAAGTTCACCTTTGGGTAAAGCAGCCAGCATTATCCTTACTGTCGCGTGTTACTTAGCTGTTGGACCTTTATTTGCAACACCTCGTACAGCTACCGTTTCATATGAAATTGGTTTCTCTTCTTATTTTGGTAACGGCGCAAACAGTCTGCTAATTTATAGCGTGATTTATTTTGCATTAGTGACCATTGTTTCACTTTATCCAAACAAAATTTTGGATACTGTGGGTTATTTCCTTTCACCGCTCAAGATCTTAGGTCTCATTGTACTGGGTATCTCTGCGTTCTTTATCCCTGCTGGTGTAATTCCGCCTGCAATTGGTAACTACGTGGCTGCACCAGTTTCTGAAGGTGTGGTCAATGGTTATTTAACCATGGATACTTTAGGTGCTTTAGTTTTTGGTATCGTGATCGTAAAAGCCATTACTTCACGTGGTGTAACGGATAGTAAGCTCGTCACCAAGTATGCTGTCATTGCCAGTATTATTTCAGGTATTGGACTTACACTGGTTTATATCAGCTTGTTCAAACTCGGTATGGGCAGCCATGATATTGCTCCAAATGCAACAAATGGTGCAGTGATCCTGCATGCATATGTACAACATGCATTTGGTGATATGGGCGCTTATTTCCTATCTGCAATGATCTTTGTTGCATGTATGGTGACCGCGATTGGCTTGACCTGCGCATGTGCTGAATATTTCTCAGAATTGACTAAAATTCCATACAAAGTTTTTGTGTTCATTTTAGTTGGTTTCTCACTGCTGATTTCAAACTTAGGTTTAACCAAACTCATTGCAGTTTCAGTGCCTGTTTTAAGTGCAATTTATCCACCTGCGATTGCAGTTATCCTACTTAGCTTCTGCTCTAAATGGTTTATTTCACCATCACGAGTTATTGCGCCTGTTACCGCTTGTGCGTTTATTTTCGGTATTTTTGATGGTTTAAAAGTAGCTGGTTTCGAAGATGCGCTTCCAAGCTTTATTGCCAATCTACCGCTTGCTCAACAAAATTTAGCATGGCTGATCCCTTCTGTGATTGTGCTGATTATTGCTGCTGTAATTGACAAAGTTAAAAAATAACCTTTTTTGACCTGTCTAAAATCGGAGTTTTACCCGAATGACGATTTTACCTGTGACCAATAATTGTCGAGTTTTACCCAAACTGACTTTTATTTGTCCTACTACAGCGCAAAAATCCTAAGTCATTGAACTTTTTTAATAAAGTTTTATTTTCATGATGAGAAAAAAATCCAGCCCTTTGGCTACAAAATATAATAATAGTTAAAATACAAATACTTTCTGCAAAATACACCGTACACAAACTCCATGATTAAGCCCGATTCAGACTGTAAGCTAGGCGGTTTCGTGTCATAAAGCCGATATACCCGTGTTGGTATATATATTGCTTATTCATACATAGATATTATGCATCGACCATTTTACTCACCAGTCAACACCTTTAGATTCATAATATTTAGTATATGAATAAAATGATTATTCTTATACGATGATCTAACATAGTTTTATGACAAAATAATGACATTTGCTATTGAAATACTTCTAGTTTCGAAGTACAACAGTAGTTCAAACCTGACCAAAATCATGGGTTTTGGCTAAACAACAACAAGGAGGGGTGGAGATGTTATCAGTACATTTCAAAAAGCAATTCTTCATTAACGCTCTGAAGGCAAATAAGAACATGGTGACCTATACAAGCACCACTATTGCTCTCATGCTGACACTACTTATTCAAGGCTTAATACAAGGAAATTTAAGACCTGAATATTTTGCTTATGCGCTTATTGTCTCTGTAGCCTTTTATTTATGGGCAGTCATTGACCACAAATATCGAAAGCAAAAATCAACAGAATTTTAAGTTAGAAGATGGATGAGGCATCATCCATCTTGAAAAAAGAAAGATGCCACCCCCACCTTCTCGATCATTTAATCCTTTTTAAATAACAATACAAATAATCCCTAAAATAACCAGAAAATCATCAGCCTTTTCTCATAAATTTTCAATTCTGCAGAACTTAAAATTTTGTTTATATAAATTCTTCGACCTAACAATCGTCTGCACTTTAAAAGCTTTTATCTCCTGATTAGCCTCCAATCTAATTGATACGATTTTTATTTGATACTACTTTGCTTAAAACCAAAATTTAACGATGACTCCGAAGAGCAATCCGAGTGTTGCAATTAACTCGCCAATCACCAATCCAAGCATTGCCATACTCATCATCCATTTAGGCAAATGCCACTTACCTAAGACGTGCGGTACTTTAAATTGATTGGTGGTATCGGCTAAAAAGCCATGCAGTACATAGCTTAAAATCGAAAAGCTAAAAAAGAACAAATTGATGATTACAAAGAGTAAATTGAGCGTATGTGGAAGTGCTGAAAAATAGGCCAATACCGCTAAAATAAGCGTCGCTGGGGCGTATAACAAACTGCTCCGATGTGCAATATCGACATAATAATGCGCACGTGCCAGTTCAGACTGTCTTATTTGTGTATATTTCCACACACCCGTGAGCATACCTACCCATAAATAAATCCCACTAAAGACTATCGCAATTTGTACTGCACTCGAAAGTTGAAGCATGTCCATTTTTAATTTACATCCATTGTTCAATTACACGCATTATTTTTATCTGTATTTCTACTGCAATAGTACTTGCTTCAAACCTGTTATGACATGACTTTAGAGTCATACTCTTTTCAGGTTTCTTTTTGGAACTTGTTTAAATTAGAGTCATCGGAACACACCCATGAAGTTTGAATCATGTCATCATCTGAAAAACTCACGATTCATTGCCAAGACGGCTATTCACTGAGTGCGCGCTATTATCCGCACCAGACAGAGCTCAAACAGGTTTTACCTGTGTTGATTTGTCCAGCCACAGGCATTACCAAGCAATTTTATAATAGTTATGCAACATGGTTGAGCCAACAAGGCTATGACGTTTTAGTTTTTGATTTTCGTGGTATTGGTGAGTCGCTACACAGCCCTCTAAAAGAATCGACAGCAAGTATTGTGCAATGGGGGCAGCTTGATATCCCTGCGGCAATCGACGCCTTGATCAGTAAAACGCAAGCGCCTAAAGTCATATTACTCGGTCATAGCGCAGGCGGACAATTATTAGGTATCGTGCCAAATTTTGACAAAGTTGCCAAAGTGGTTGCTGTTTCTGGCTCTACAGGTCATGTAAAAAAACTTAAAGGTCGTACCAAACTTTTAGCTCCAGTGATGTTTAATGTGATCTTCCCGATTGCACGCTATACCATTGGCTATGGCCCGACCAATGCAATTGGCATGGGTGAAAATTTGCCAAAAGATGTAGCTCGTGAATGGGCTGAATTTTGTAGCAAACCTGGTTATGTCATCAATGCCTTAGGCAAAACTGTTCAGCATGATTTTCATCAACAAGTGAGCTGCCCGATCACCGCCGTATGGAGCTCCGATGACGAAATTGCCACGGAAGCCAATGTCAAAGACTTGCTGCGCTTATACCCGAATGCTTCGACTCAAATGATTGAGTTAAAACCGAAAGAAACAGGTCATAAAGCCATCGGACATATGTTGATGTTTAAATCATCACATCAAAACCTATGGCCGATCATTGAACAACAGTTACACGCTTAAGTTTTTGCCACTCAGTCAGTAATCCGGCTGAGTGGTCTTTTTATAATCTGCACAAGATTTTCTATTTTTAGCTTCAATCACCCTGCCTAACACCTTACATAATTTATTTTTCTATCTTTAAAATCTGCATTGCAAGTCCGAGTGTGCTTATTTTCTTCAGCCGACCATTGCAAAAAATGATATAACTATTTTTTCTCAATTATATTCTATTTTGGCATGAGTGAAGCACGACACAACCTCGACAGAATTGATCGTTTAATATTATCCGCATTAAGAGAAGATGGACGACTCACCATAGCCCAGCTTTCTGAACGTGTTGGTCTCTCCTCTTCGCCATGTTGGACACGCTTAAAACGTCTAGAAAATTTAAAAATTATCGATGGTTATACAGCCAACATCAATCCAAAATCGATTGGGATCAATGAATTATTCTTTATTGAAATCACATTAGAACGTCACGATGATGAAATTTTAGATCAATTTAGTGAAACTTTAGCCAATATGCCAGAAGTGGTAGAGGCACATTTAGTCACTGGCGATTACGATTATTTAGTGAAAGTTGCGGTTAAAAATGCTGAACACTATGAGCGTTTTTTACGTAAAAATTTATATTCTATGAAAGGTATACGCCATACCCGCTCCATTTTTGCGCTACGACAATTAAAATCTGCCAGCAGTGCTGACCTCATGATGATTGAGTAATGAGTCAATATAGATCTAATCTATAAAATGACCTTAAAATTTAAGAGCAATTAAGTTCATCACCTAATTGCCCTGTTTATGCGGTCTAATCTATAAAGCCATCTTTTTTCAATTTTTTATCTGTCAAATACTCGCGTATGACCAATGTTGCGATAATAATGATGACTTCCAGAATGGCCGCTGTGACGGTTATTTTGATAAAAACATCGGCACTGAGCCACTCAAACCACAGCTGAGCAATGGCTAATAAACCCCATAAAATTGAAATAATCAGTGCGCTGAAGACACCGTATTTCATTTTTCTCTCTCCAAAACAACCACATAAGCTTCACGCTTCCAAAACAGCAGCATACGGCGGATATCTTTTTCCATCGTAATCACCGCCCAGCCTTGCTGCGCATTTTGGTTTAAAAAATTTGTGAATTTAACAGGATCAACTTTTGAAGCGCCAAGCAGTAAAGACCCCAGCATGCCTTCTTGATAGATAACAACTTTATATTCTTTCATCAATTTCGTTCTTTATGGTTATAGTGAAATGAACAAATGTTCACGGCAAAGTATAACGATCGCTTTTTCCTGAAACAACCCGGTTTTCCTGCCAATTTACTCAGCAATTTTTTCAATTTTATGTTTTAATACACGCAGTATGAGATGAGCCTTATATGAGTATCACGCGAGTGATACGACTAGCCCCTAACCATGGGGCTTTTTAATGTCAGCATTTATGATTTTCAAGTTTTAGCATCTTTGAGAGACTCTTTCGCTAATAGTTTGCTGTGTCTTTCGACATGCTGCCAGCATAGCCCTATACTCGTAAAGCTAAGAAAGTATTCAAAGCAACGATATACTTACTTAAATCTATCACCGATCAGTTAAAAATAATCACTGCAGTCTCTTCTGCCTGCAAATATCTAGGTGTCAGCACTTCACGCTTCTATGCATGAAAAATGTTAGATTTATTTATGTATGATGATTTGAAAGCTATCCATTGGCAGCATCATACTCATTTAGGCGCACAATCATGTCCATGACATACATGATCTTGATTATCGTATGAATGAATGTTCTGTCTGTAGAATCTAAGAATATTTAAAAAGCTAAGTTTACTGAATAAAGTTGCACGCAAATATAAGCATACAACGGATATTACTTATATCAGTACCAAGCAAGATGGGTTGTATTTATGTGGATGCTAAGTTTATTTAGTCGTTGTACTGTCTGTTGGCAAACTAGCCATTGTAATGGTCAAGTAAAATCAGACCATCAATTGATATGCGTGTAATGCATTTAATTAAGCAGTAGCTCATCAAGGTTATCCAAACAGGTGCATGGTACATTTCCTTGCAAAGCAATACTTCACAGACTCGAAGTACTGTAATCATGATTGTAGGGGCTATTTATTGATGAATAACGGTATTCTAGTATACAACCGTCGCGACCTTACACAGTATGCTGCTCATGGGATAATGCAGTAAGCGAAGCTTGTCTCCCACATTAAAAGACCATGTGATTCACGGTAGTGTTTACTACTAGAAAAGAAACCGATGCTGTATTATTCTCAAAGTTTACTACCATCGAATTAGACGACCTTCTACAAATGACTGGTTAAGTCTAAAAGCCTTTAAGCAGAAATATTTTAAGTATTTAGAAGGGATGACCGTTCACGATATTGTTTAGGATCAATGCTTCACTTGCTTGATGGGGCACTATGAAACAGTCACTTGCCGCAGTAAATCTGAAGTTCTGATGTGCATATAAAAAATCCTCCTAAGCGGAGGATTTTTCGACTAAAACTGTGTGCAGTTTAGAATTTTGCTTCTAATACATTCGCTGACACTTGGTTTTTCCAAAGCTCACGTAAAGTCGGTAGATAGAATTTTTCACCTAGCTCGACCAACTCTGCATCAATCAAACCATGAACTTCGTGCATGAATAAATAATCAAGTTCAACGGTTTGTAATTTTGACTGTGCTTTTTTATATTCTTTACGTTTTTGCTGTGCTTTTTTTACCAAGTTATCTGCATAAGCACGGTCTTTATATTGGGCAATAGCATTCAAACGTAGCTCAATTACGCCCCACCCACTGAGTAGTAATTTAAATTTTTCAAAATCTGGCGTTGTCGATTCCCAGCTCATTTCTTCAAGATTTTCATTTTCAGGCAAAACTGGTAGCAAAAGCTCCATAACGCTTGGAAAAATCTTTTTAAAATTCAATATAAATTTAACAGGATGCTCGCCCGGATAGTCTTTAAATTGAACGTTCTTTTGGACATCTGTCAAATAGATGGTGAGCATTGGGGGAAATCCTTAAATAAAATACTGTCTTGCAAATATTTATTCAAACAAATGTCAAATAGCAACGAAAACAGAAAAAGAAAGGCATTTTAACAAGTGTGCCAATGAATTCAAAGCCCAATCCAATGAATTACTCTCTTCCAACATTGGCCTTGCTTCATTTTTTCGTTACCCAGTTTTTTATAAATCATCCAGTTTATATCTATACTTTTACAGCTGAAAATGAATCAAAAGAATCTGTATTAGGCAGTATCTAGCTGAAAAATTGATGAATCATAGATCCAATAAAAAGAGAGGCTGAATATAAATCAGCCTCTCTACTTGTTTACAAATACTTTAGATGAATAATCTCAAAACAATTTATTTTGTATTTGGTGAAACCATTTGCTCAGGACGAACCACTTCATCAAATTGCTCAGCAGTAACTAATCCGAGTTCTACCGCAACTTGTTTTAAGGTTTTGCCCTCTTTATATGCGGTTTTAGCAACTTTTGCAGCATTTTCATAACCAATTACTGGATTGAGCGCCGTAACTAACATTAATGAATCATGTAAGAAATGATCGATTTTTTCACGGTTTGGTTCAATGCCTACTGCACAGTGGTCATTGAAGCTATTACATGCATCGCCGAGGAGTTGAATAGATTGCAATAGGTTAAAGGCAATAACAGGCATAAACACGTTTAATTCAAAGTTACCCGATGCACCGGCAACATTAATGGTTGTGTCATTTCCAAGTACTTGAGCAACCACCATCGTCATGGCTTCACTTTGAGTTGGATTGACCTTACCTGGCATGATGCTTGAGCCTGGTTCATTTTCTGGAATGCGTAGCTCACCAAAACCACAGCGTGGACCACTGGCTAACCAGCGCACGTCATTGGCGATTTTATTTAAACTTGCAGCAAGTGTTTTTAAAGCACCCGACGCAAATACAGCTGCATCACGTCCTGCAAGTGCTTCAAATTTATTGGGCGCCGTTACAAATGGCAGACCCGTTTGCTTCGCAAGTTCTGCTGCTGCTTTTACAGCATATTCAGGATGTGCATTCAAACCTGTACCCACCGCTGTACCGCCTAGTGGTAATTCATACAGCCCTTCTAAAGCTTGATTTAAACGCTTCAATCCATGATCGAGCTGTGAAACATAGCCGCTAAACTCTTGGCCTAATGTTAAAGGCGTTGCGTCCTGTAAATGTGTACGGCCAATTTTAACAATATCTTTAAATTCGTTAGATTTAGCTTCTAAGGTATTACGCAGTTTCGTTACTGCAGGAATTAAAAGCTCATTGATTTGTAGACTTGCAGCCACATGGATTGCGGTTGGGAACGAATCATTGGTCGATTGAGCACGATTGACATGATCATTGGGATGGATAGGTTTTTGTGAACCCAATGGATTGCCTAGTTTTTGATTGGCAATATTGGCAATTACCTCATTACAGTTCATGTTACTTTGCGTACCTGAACCCGTTTGCCAAACTACCAGTGGAAATTGTGCATCCCACTGCCCTGAGATCACTTCTTCGGCTGCATTGACAATATAACCAGATAGTTCCTGAGGGATTTGACCCAATGCTGCGTTAGTAATCGCTGCTGATTTTTTCACGAGACCCATTGCACGAATCATTGGACGTGGTAAACGTTCACCACCAATCTTAAAGTTTTGCAAACTACGCTGTGTTTGTGCACCCCACATCGCATCGCTAGGTACTTCAACATCGCCCATTGTGTCATGTTCAATACGTGTTTGCATAAATGACCTCATATCCTTATCTATAAACTTGAACGTCTGTGCAGAATCAAACTCTGCTGATAAATACAGTTTAGGTAACTTGTTTAGACTTGTAAATAATAACCATTATCAATTATAAGTGGTTTATTTGATAATCTTTATCGTGATTTTATAAAGAAAATCATGCACGATGATTAAATTTACCGAAAACAAGACGAGTTAATTCCCTCTTAATGTTTGTTGATAGAAACGCCATTCATCTTCTAGCATTTTCTTTAAATCTTGTTCAGGCTGCCAATCAAAAGTACTTTTCGCTTTCTGTGTACTTGCCCCAAGCTGGTCATATTCATGGCTTGGATAAAAAGTAGATTCGACAGTCTTAATCTCGGCCTTAGTTACTTCTGAAAGCGTATCTAATAGTTGCTGTATCGAAACCAACTCACCTGAAATATTAAAAGCCTCACAGGCGAATTGCTGCTGCGACAACCATTGCAAACATTGCCACACCGCCTTACAACAGTCGAGTACATGCAAGAAACTCCGTTCCACAGTACCATCTCCAGTTTTAGCTTGTTTGCGAAGTTCGATAAAATCTCGTTGTAAAGCCCCAACTTGCATCGCTAGTGGCACGATATTTTTTGGCAATGGCGCTACAAACTCACCTAAAACTGCATGCTCGAAAGCACCTGCGACGTTTCCTAAACGCAAAATCGCAATTTTCCACTCATTATCCGTACGTGCAGTATCCCGTATAATTTCTTCCACCATTTGTTGAGATTTCACATAGGGATTTGGATAGGTAAAATTAATTTCTGTGTCTTCTGTTAATTCTGCCGACGACTGACCATATACCGCTAAACTTGATAAATGGATCAGTGTTCGTACACCTGTTCGCTGCATGGCACGCAGCAAACTCATGATACAACTGACATTATCATTATAATATTCAAGTGGTTTAAGGACGGATTCTTCCAATGACTTAAAGCCTGCCGTATGAATGACAGCATCGACGGTATATTGTTCAAATACTTTATTGAGTGCGGGAGTATTGCGAATATCGAGTTTGACAAAAGGCACATACATGCCTGAAATAAATTCTAGTCGTTCAAGTGTTTGTAAATTTGCATTGGATAAATTATCCACAATAATGACTTCTTGACCTTGAGCCATTAAACTCAAGGCTATATGTGAACCTATAAAGCCTAAACCACCAGTCACTAAAATCATTGTTTAGATACTCCTTATAGTTATCAAGCTTTTACAACTCTTTGGCATCATCTTGGTGTCGTCACCAACTTATCTACAGATCTAAATTTTGAAACTTCGCCTCAGCATTTTTCATGAGCCGAATAATCTGCAAGAGCATTCTAGTTTTATCTTACTGCTTTAGAATTTTGACTGTGTTGCAGTTATGGATATTAACTGTATTTGATTTACGACAAATGACCTCGCTAGCGATCAATTTTGAAGACATCATAAGTTTTCGTGGCATTTGAGTTGAAGGGTTTTTGAAGAAGATATTTAATAATAGTTACATTGCGAAGCATGTTAGACAGCAACAAAATATTAAGAAATGATCTTATCGAATGAGCAAATTGAATTGAGCAGTCTGACTATTTTTGAGGTGGAGAAGCAGGATGTGAACGCCAGATGAATCATCAGAAATATTCATCTGGCAAGATGTTGCCAATGTAACTATAGCAGCAGCAAAAGTTTGAAATCACAAATATCTAGCAAACTTAATTTAGCGGATATAGCCTTTTTTAATCATGGCTGAGAATAGGAACTCGTAAACTTTTAAGATCATGCTCACCAAATAAGACCCATATTTTCGCCATAAAGACAGTCCAACAAAATTCAGCAAAACCGCAATGATCAGCGCTCCCGCCATATCCATTGGATAATGCACACCCAAATAGACTCTCGACCACGCCACAAGAAAAGCGAAAGCTAGAAATACATAGCCGACAGCTTTTTGCTTTGAAAAAATATAAGAAAATGCAATCGTACTAAAAAACAGCATGTGATCACTCGGGAATGATCCATTTGGTGAATGTTCTATAATCGTGCGTCCAACGTCCAAGACAAAGGGTCTAGGATAGTAAAAGAAACTTGAAATCACTTGGCTGATCAGAAAAGCGACGATAGTAAACACAGTGGCTTTAACGATTTGCTTTTTTGTATCAAAACTTCCTTTAAACCAAGCCAAAAACATCAAAAGAATCACGATATAAAATAGATCATTGGCTATAAATATGGCAAAAGAAATGGTGAAATCTAAAGCATTGTCCGAAGCATTGATTGAATTAAATAAACTTAAATTAAATTTCTCTATATTCATGAGGTGGTTTAAAAAAATGAAAAGATCATAGCACTCTGTAAAATCAAAAATTGCGTTTTATTCATATAAAGATTTTTCAGTATGTAACCGCACAGTTTATTTATGAAAAGTGTTAGCTTGAGGCTGAATCCAAATTAAACCCAATGTTATACCAATCGTTCTATTTGAAGAAAAATTTGCAATGGCAGTGCTGCCTAAATAAGCAAAACTGTGCAAATATTCAGATCATTGAGTAAATCATTGTATACTAGCTTTTTCTTCTGAACTCAGAACAAACTGTCGATCTAGACCGTTTATTCATTTAGTGAATTTCGATGAGTACTCTATTACTAATTACCTCCTCACCCACTTCGATATTGGCTTGGCATGCTTTGGGTCTTGCCCAAGCGCTGAAGCAAAAAGGCGAAAACTTTCGGGTTTTTTTCTATCAAGATGGTGTAAATGTCGCAAATGCCCTGCAATGGGTGCCAGATGATCAACGCAAACTCAGTAGTGAATGGCAAAAACTCGGCATTCGTTTACCTGTTTGCGTAAGTGCAGCTCTCGCACGTGGGATCACAGATCAGGAAAATGCACAGCGTCACAATATTCAGCAACATAATCTAGCTGAGCAATTTGAACTTGTGGGCCTAGGCGAACTCGCCGATGCCGTACAAGCTGCTGACCGTTTATTGCAATTCTAAGTATTTTGATTGCCGCGCATTTGTAGCATTGAAAAGGAAAATTACGTGAAATCTGTACTGGTTGTTTTAACCCATGCAAATCTTGCAAGCTTACAAGTACATGAAAGTCTTTCTGCGACCATGGTGCTTGCAACCTTCGGCTGTGACGTTAAAGTGTTGCTCAAAGATGCTGCGCTGAGCTTACTTCAGGCAGAACAAGAGTTTAATCAGCTCAAGCATGCATTTAAACTCGCATCCAACATGGTTGATAGCTTTGAGTTTTATGATCTCACCCCGATTTATATTGAACAAAAAAATTCACAGCATCCTTTTGTGATCAACAGTGAACAAGAACTAGAGTTTGTTCAATTCAATACTGAATTAATTCAACAATTTGATCATGTGTTGTATTGGTAAAAGAGGAATGATGATGTCAAATTCTACGCTGTATTTAGTCCAAGCCAGCTATGCCAATACCCTACAGCACATCCAGCAGTTAGCCAGTTTAATCAATCCTGAAGATGCAATTATCTTGATGGGTGAAGCAGTCTTACATATTGCAGATGAACAAATTCAGCAATTTGGCACATGTTATGTACTTGAAAATGATGCTGAGATTTTAGGTAAAAGTATGAATTATAGTCATATGAAAGTGATCGACTATGCCGCTTTTGCTGATCTATGCCTTAGATTTAAACGATGTATTTCACTCAAATAAATTGAGTAAAAGCGATCCATTTCTACAATCTTCTCTTTTGGAACGAATATGAATCTTGAATTAGACCAAGATGGCCATTTGGTGGATTACACTATTTGGAATGAAACTGTTGCCCAAGAACTGGCTAAAAGTTTAGATCTTGAGTTAAGCCCATGGCATTTTGAAGTTTTACAAGCTGTGCGACAGTTTTATCAACAGTTTGGTCACTCGCCGGCAACTCGCCCACTCATTAAATTTTTAATGAAAACGGTGAGCGCTGATATTAATAATGCGGTGTTACAAGACAAATTTAACACCGGTTTGGTCGCTCGACATTTAAGTCGTTTAGCGGGAATCCCTAAACCTGCAAATTGTTTGTAATTTTAAAGTAATCTAAATGCCGCTTAGGCTATTTTGACTATATGGATGCAAATCAGCATCTTGAAGAAAGCCATAAAACAGCTTAGGCAGGTTTTAATTGGTTGAGAGCGATGTAATAGGCTTGGGTAAATATCGGTTTGACCTGTTTGGCTTGGATTGGTTCAGCACAACATGAGCACACCAAAACCGGTTTAAATTTTTGCCCACATGCCTGATGCACATATTCAACAGGTGATCCTAAGCCCTGATCCATATATTGATCAGCCCAATGGGTCATAGCTAGAAGGATTGGATACAAGTCTAAGCCTTTTTGAGTCAGCCGATATTCAAACCGTTCCTGACGCTCGACATAAGCAACTTTGGTTAAAATACCTTCTTCAACCAAACGCTTTAATCGGTCAGATAACACATGACGCGTCACACCGAGATTTTGTTGAAAGTCATCAAAACGTCGAATGCCCATAAATGCATTACGGATAATCAACATGGTCCAACGATCCCCTAGCACTGAAAGCGCACGAGCGATTGAACACGGTTGTTGACCTATATCATCCCATTTCATTTTATGAACCATCAAAAATAACGACCAACACCCAATTTAATTCATGCCTGTTGATTTTGCAAAATCCTTTTCAATAATCTTTGAGGTACAAATCATAAATCCACCTTCATTTCCAATCATTTATTTATCGGCTTGATCTAGGAATGAACTAAAAATGTATTTTGTCTTTATTGTCCTCAATTATTTCTAGCCATGCACGCGTTGCGGGACTCATGGCAACAGTGGTATTCCAGGCCATACTGAGTTTCCAGTCTAGATTTGGATTTTCTAATTCAGCCATATGGTATTTTGCCGCATCAAGTTGTTCACAATAAATTTTAGGCAGGAGTGCAATCCCGACATTTGAATCTACCATTTTGGCGATGAAGTCCCACTGGCTACTTTTACACACTACATTGGGCTCAAATCCGACGTAGTTTGCCGCCTGTATAATGATGTCATTGAGTGTGAAGGTATCATCATATAATAAAAAGGATTCTTCTTTTAATTCAATCAGCGATACTGTTTTTCGCTTACGCCACTGTGAGTTTTTTTTGGACAATAGACACAAAGGTGACTCCATCACTGGAATACCACTCAGCACCGGTTTCAAGTGACCCAAAATAATCCCGACGTCGACCTGTTTTTTTAAAATGGCACTTTCTATACCTGTCGCCCCAACCTCAAAAAAGCTCAGTTCAATATTGGGGTATTTTTTATGAAACAGCGCGATTAACTGACTGAACAACACTGATGCCAATGGCGGTAAACCTAGGGTCAATTTACCTTGTTTTAAGGCACGAACTTGGGTAACGGTATCAAGCATCCGTTGTTGTTCATTCAATATCACTAAGGCATGCTGATAAATCTGCTCTCCCATATAGGTGAGCTGTGCTTCCCTTTTTCGACCTGCTTCTCCTTTATGAAATAAAGGCACGCCGATCTCGTCTTCTAACTGACGAATTAATTTACTAATGGTCGGCTGAGTGACAAAAAGCGCTTCTGCTGCATGACTAAAACTCTGTTTTTGTACGATGGTCACAAAGACTTTTAGGCTTTTAATGTCCATTATTATTCCATTTAAGCATAATTAATAATTAATTATTCATAATTATACAGGGTATGCACTTTTAAAATAGCGTCATCTCCTATTCTACTGTCGTCTCATGGATACGTTTCCACAATCTACTTCCAAATTTACCCAGTTTCTTAAAACTTTAGCGCAGCTAAGTTTATTGATATTGATCTGGTGGATTGGCTCTTGCATTCAATCTTGGTTTAACTTGCCGATCTCTGCTGGCGTGATTGGTTTATTGCTCCTTTTAGCCGCATTATTGAGTGGTTTATTTAAAATGCAATGGGTTAAACAAGGCTCAGATTTTATTTTGGCTGAACTGGTTCTATTCTTTATCCCCTGTGTAGTTGGATTAATTAAATATCAAGATTTATTACTCAGCTCTGGCTGGCAGTTAATTTTAGCCGTGGTACTGGGTACCGTCTGTGTCATGGTGTTTACAGCATTTACGGTTTATTGGGGCTTTAAACTCGAGGCAAAACTTAAAGCGAAACACCAAACTGCGACAGATCATGATGTCAACACAGCAGGAAAAACCTTATGAACGATTTTGGGTTGAACAGTATCTCAGTGTTGTTTTTCGTCCTGACCCTTGTCGGTTATATTTTGGCGAAAAAGCTACATCGTAAGTTACCGTATATGGTTCTTTCCCCTGCACTATTCGTCCCGTTTGTGCTGATTATACTCATGTTTTGCTTTCATATTTCATATGACACCTATATGCAAGAAAGCCAATGGATTGTATGGATGCTCGGCCCGGCCACTGTGGCCTTTGCTATCCCCATCTATGAATATCGACAAATTATCCGTCAGCATGCGCTGAGTATTAGTCTAGGCATCGTGATTGGCATGTTAGCTGGGATTATTAGTGCTTTTTATTTGGCACAGTTATTTCAATTTGACCAAGAAACGTCTTATAGCTTGATGGCACGTTCCATTTCTACGCCATTTGCCATGGAACTTACCTCGAATATTGGGGGTTCAGTCGAATTGGTGATTCTATTTACCATGATTACTGGGATTGCCGGCGTGGCTTTGGCTGACCTAGTTTTGGCTGGGCTTAAATTGCATTCACGCTTTGCGCAAGGTGCGGCTCTTGGCAATGCTGCACATGGATTTGGTACAAGTAAGGCGTTATCACGTCATAAAGAAGAAGGTGTTGCAGCCTGCTTGAGCATGGTACTAGCTGGGGTCTTTATGGTATTGCTTGGGCCATCACTTATTCATTTGGTCATTTATCTATTAGGATAAAATAAAAAGCCCAGTGCATTAGCTGGGCTTTTTTTAAATCAGGAGTTAAGTCATTTCACTGTAAAACTAAGCAATTACATAATGAAGTGCTATGACAAACGCTAAAAGACTCATCACCTCTGTGATTTCAATCGCTGCACCAATTGTATCGCCCGTCACGCCACCTATACGCTGAATAAATTTCCATCGCAAATACAGTAAAGTACAAATAAACGTAAATATACTCACAACTCCAGGCCAGCTAAAATACAAACATGCACTTAGGCAGAGTGTAAATATCATGTATGCCGACTTTCGTGGAATAGTTGCTGCTATCGATGAGCCTAAACCTTTTTCGCGAACATACTGAGTTGTTAAAAACAAAAATAAAGGGGCTAAACGTCCTAAGACTGGAAATACAATTAATGCCAAATACATTTGCTGTTGTAGCAAAACATAAAGTGCCGACCATTTGAGTAAGCAAATCACGACGAGGCTCAAAACACCGATCGGCCCACATGCAGGGTCTTTCATGATTTTTAGTGTACGCTCGGCATCACCAAAGCCACCGACCCACGCATCTGCCGTATCAGCTAAACCATCTAGATGCAATCCACCTGTGAGCCAAATCCAAACTACCAGCAAAATACTGCTGAGTAAGATAATCGGCAGACTATGCAATGTAAAAGCAAGCAAGGCAAGAATGCCACCGATCAACAATCCCACCGCTGGATAAAACAGTAAAGATTGTCCATTTTGCTGTTTCGATGGCATCGCTTTAAGTTGAATCGGGAAAGTCGTGAGAAACTGTAGAGCAATCCAAAAAGGTGTCATTCACTTTGCTCCAAAAGACGAATATTTGCACGATTTTGCACAATGAATGAATTTAATTGTCCCAATTCAGCCGTCATTTTTAATAAATCATCTAAGTGACTTTGCTGTGCCGTACATTTTAATAATTTAATCACGCCACCATGGGAAACCAATAAAACGCGGTGCCAATGATGCTGTTGAGCCTGCAAGACTAACTCATCTAGACCGCTTAATATCCGATGTTGAAATTGCTGAAGACTTTCTGCATTCGGTGGCGTAAATGTGCTGGGGCTTTGCCAAAACTGTGCGAGTAACTCTGGGGTGTTTTCATAGATATGCTTGGTTGATACCGCTTCCCAGTCGCCAAAATGCATTTCTTGAAACTTCGCATTTTCAAACATTGGACATTTGAGTTGTTGAGACAAATCTAAAGCAAATAAACGGCAGCGCTGTAAGTCAGAAGTAATGATGACATCCCAACTCACTAAACCGTGTGTATGTATGACGTTCAATACATCATCTATGGTCTGCTGCATCTGCTGCCAACCTTTTTGCGTCAAAATATCATCTGTAGAGCCACGTAAGGTATGGCTCAGTTCAGTCTCACCATGACGCAATATATCTAAACGGAAATGTTCCATTTAAACTTTTTCACCAATCACAGCAGCTTGCGCGAAAGTTGCCATATTGTTATGTAAACGACATGCCAAACGAATTAAACCCAAGGCTGCACCGGCACCGCTGCCTTCACCTAAACGTAAATTCAACTTTAAGAGTGGTTCAGCTTCAAGGGCTTGAAGTAAACGTTGGTGCCCATATTCAGCCGATTGATGACCAAAAAGCATCCATTCACGTACAGCAGGATTTAAACGAACAGCGACCAAGGCAGAAACCGTACTAATAAATCCATCCACGACCATTGCTAGCCCCAATTGCGCACAGCGAATGTATGCTCCAACCATTGCGGCAATTTCCAAACCACCTACAGCACATAGCGCTTTAAAGACATCTTGGCCGACATAGTCCTGATGTAAAGCTAAAGCTTGATCAATCACTTGTTTCTTATGTGCCAATTGTTCAGCACGAATACCTGTACCAACACCTGTCAGTTTTTCGGCCGGCTCATTAAATAAAAAACATGCAACAGCAGAGGCCGAGCAGGTATTGCCAATGCCCATTTCCCCTGCGACATAAATAGACGCACCTGCAGCGATAGCATCTTCAACACTTTTACGGCCGAGATTCATCGCTTCAATACATTGTGATTCGCTCATCGCAACAGTTTTAGCAAAATTTGCTGTACCCGCTGCAATACAGTAGCGCTCAACCCCTGCATATTCATAGGCTTCACCTACAGAGCCACAGTCAATCACTTGTAGTTTGGCTTGATACTCACGTGCAATGACACTAATACATGCACCACCGGTCGTGAAGTTTTGTAGCATTTGGCGTGTGACAGCTTGTGGGTAGGCCGAAATATTTTCTTCCATCACGCCATGATCACCTGCAAAGATGGTGATCCATGGGAAATCGATATTGGGCTGATCCGTGTTTTGTAATGATGCAAGTTGCACCGCTACATTTTCAAGTTCTGAAAGCGAGCCCGTAGGTTTAGTTAGCTGTAACTGGTGATTTGACGCCTGTTGCTTAGCTTCGATACTCGGATTTTGACAGGGTTCTTGCCACCAGTTCATGCTTTATCTCCTTTTAAGATCATTGGAAAACCTGCAACACAAAACACCACATGGTCAGCAATTTGACCAATTTGTTGATGTAAGCGCCCAGATTCATCGACGAATTTTCGACTGATTTGTCCCATGGGAACAACGCCCAGCCCAGTTTCGTTACTGACTAAAATAATGTCTGACTTTAATATTGGCAGCACCGTAAGTAATTTTTGGCATTGTTGCTGTTGAAAATCTGCTTGTTCATGCAGCAATAAATTACTCATCCACAGCGTTAAACAATCGATAAGAATGGTTTGATGAGCTTGGTCTATTTCAACTAAGCGATCGGCTAAATACAAAGGCTCTTCAATCAGCCCCCAATGTTCAGGTCGGTCCGCTTGATGATGCTGAATTCGCTCCTGCATTTCCTCATCATAGGCTTGTGCTGTCGCCACATAGATGACGGCTTGAGCACTTTCTTTGGCTTTTTGTTCTGCAAGTCGGCTCTTACCTGAACGCGCCCCACCCAAAATGAAATGAATCATGACTGTGCCATCTCTATATTTTGTCTGAACTGATGTTGATAATAAGGACTCAAAGCCCCTTGTAATACTTGAGCCTGATAATGACCAAAAGTCAGTTGCTCGCTTTCAAAATCAAAGCTGTGCTGCTCAATTTGTTGGATTCTTTCAAAAATATCATCGCTATTCCACGCCTGTTTATACAAGCCCAATGTGATATGCGGACAATATTCGATCGATGCAATTTCATTCGAACTAAAATTCAAAGCTTGACGTAGATGGTCTAACTTACGTTCTAAATCCACAATTTCAATAAACAGCGCGCTTTGAAAGCTATTGATCTGACCTGTACATAACCGAATATTAGATAGCGATAACTGTCGAAGTTGTTGTTGGTGCAGTGCCAATTCATCTGCTGAGAAATTATCATTCCATCGTTGTTCAGAATGATCGAATAATTGGGTTTTATTCAGCTCTTGAAAAAAACCACAAATAAACACGGTAATATGAAATTGGCGCGTATTCGGCGTGTATAAAAGATCTGAAAACTGCGCTCGAAGTGCTGTGAGATATGCCAATAATTCAGGATCCTGTATTTCTATATACCACAAAGCATAGTGATGACGACCTTGATGCCAATCGGGATAATCCTGATTGAGCGTAGGTACGACTTGCGTTGAAGGTTTTAGAAACACAGATAAATCACTTTAAATTCAATCTGCTTTATTAAAGCATGAATCAAAACAGACTTTGCCCAATTTTGATTTAGTAATATTCATTTAAAGCTGAAATTCATTCATCTAAAGCTTCTTTGTAAGAAAAAAATGCCGAGTCATACTCAGCATTTTGATTCAATATACATTGCGCACAGATAAGCATTATATTTTAGGCAAATTTCACAGTATCTTTCTGATCTTGCGTTACAGCATGGTTTTTCCAAGATGTGAACTGCTCTGTGGACTGATCAGAAAAATGGTGCAACTGTATCATTACATTGGCCTCAATCTGTTCAATACGTTCCAGTTGTTCAAGCTCGTTTGTCTTTTTCAGTTCTGAAAATTGCAACTGGATAAAGTTGATAACCTGATCCATCGAACATTGATTTACACTCACGGCATACATCAAACCATAGACAATCCCTTGTTGTAGATGTGTTGTCTCCAGTCCATATTTCACATTGGTCGCCAACGAGCCCAACACTCGTTCATTAATTGCAAGTTTACGTAAAGGATCTCGTGCCACACGCGCACATGGATCTTTATACGCATGTTCACAAGAGTTTATAAAGCTTTCTGCCAGTCGTGTTAAATCAAAAGCACGATTAGGTAAGCATCGTGCTAAACCAGCCTGTACCTCGTCAATGAGCTCATGCATAAATTGTTCAATGCGATTATCTGCAAGTGCTACACCTATGTTTTGATGATTTAACAATACGGATTTCCAAGCCAACATGGCATGTACACCATTCCATAAGCGATTTTTTATTAACTGGATATCTTCAATATGATCGACCAAAATCATTTGACGCATTTTTTCTAACAAAGGACTGTTATTTTCTACATAGATCGGCATGTCAGATTCTGCGTTAAATAAAATTAAATCCATGCTTTGCAATATATGACTTGGGTGGAAATTTCGGCGCATATCCTCAACATATAAAGTGGCTTGACGTTCCTGAACAGGATTTAATTTCGTCGCATCTTCTAAGTCTAATTGAGCATTCACTTCAACTTCATCTAATTGAAATTGTTTGAAGATATTATATTTTATACGGAGCTGACGATATAAGTTTTGGTCACTTAACTTAGATACCATGCGGTTGACCACGGTGTCGCAAAAATAGTGTTGTTGTATAATTTTCTCAGCAACGACCGCCCCTGCAAGCTCAGTTAAAGCCTGTTTTAAATGTGACATTAATAATTGTTTTGCCCCGACTTTATTCAAAATGATGAGTATAGTTAGGGGTTCTATGGCTTTTTCATCATGTGCAATATGTCGTGCATACAGGCCTTGCGCAATGGTTTTGGCTTCTTCCGCAATCGCTTTTTCAGGCAAACAGATGGCAACTAAACTCGACTCCGTGTACATTTCTTGCATCTGCTGAATATTTTCAGCATCAATGACTGCCATGTTTTCAACGCGTTCGTCATAAGACAATTGACCATAGCGAATACTATAGGTACCAAATGCATTGACCGCAGAACGATATAAAGGGTTACGAGTCGATGCATAGATTTTTTTCGGGCGAGTATAACCATCCCAATGCGACAAAATTTGAGCTAAATAGCCACCACCAATCGCCCCAAAACCATGAATACCGACAGTGAGCTGATTAAGTGTTTGTGGAAAAGCCTCTTGCACATGCGGCATCTCTAAATGCGCAGTGAACGGGTCAAGTTCCGTCAAGCAGTCATACATACATTCATAATAATATTTGGCTTTGGACAGCATGTTTTCATTGGGCGATTTAATATCTTTAAACAGTACAGTAATACCGCCAGCGTCAAAGGCTGAAGTCACACCATTTTCCGAATCTTCAAACATCAAACAATCAGCAGGACTTAAATTCAGCTTTGCGGCAGCACGTATAAATATTTCCGGATGCGGTTTACCATTTTCAACTTCATCACCACAGACTAAGACATCAAAGAACTTATACACATTGGCATTGATGAGATATTCTTCTGCGATTGCTCGGCGACTCGATGTTGCTACAGCCATCCGTAGTCCTGACTTGCGTAAGCGTTCTAATACTTGAACCAAGCCTTTTTTGATCGGTACACCAAACTGACGAACATGCTCCAGCTCTAATTCATCTGCACGTTTGCGAATATCTGCGTATGGAATGTTTTCATCATATTCGGCTTGGGCCAATCGATGCGCGCTTTGTGCACTTAGCCCCAAACAATTCATCAGATATGATTCGGAAAACTCAACACCGATCAATTCAAGAGATGCCTGTTTCAATGTTTGAAACCGTAAACGTTCAGTATCAAACATTGTTCCATCCATATCAAAAATGGCGCCCAGAACCAAATCATTATTAAATTTAAGCATTTAACCTCCGTTATTTTTTATGTGAAAAGAATAACGGAGAAAACTATTGATTCAGTACTTTGAGAATTAATGAAACAATTGTGGTTATTTTTTAATCAAAAAGCTTGCTTTTAAAATCTATTTTGTAAAATCAATCGCTGATCAAGTAACATCATGTAATCAAAACCCACTGTTGTCAGGATAGGCCTATCTTCACACCGACCTATTGAAGTAAGTATACAAGTCTCTGCATATTTCACTCAGTTACTCGCTTCACGGTTTGAGTTTTGGTTTGAAATAAAAAGAATACGATTAAACCAAGCATCACTAAAAATAAAAAATAATACGGAAATTCTTTGTGCCACTGGTATAAACCCGTACTAATCAGTGGCCCGACAACAAAACTCAAAGCCTGAGTGGCTGTACACCAACTTGCCACCTTAGTCTGTAACGCACTGGGCGCCGTTTGCGCTGCACCCGTTGTAAATGCAGGGATTAAACATGCTACCGATATACCATATAACAGGTACGTGGCTTGAAATATCCGTAATTCATTGGTGAAAACCGAAATCAGCAAGGCTACTGCCATGCTAAACAGCCCAACCCACAGTAAGCGATATACGGACCAATTTAAATACTTAGAAATCAGCGTTTGCATAATCACCAAAGCAATACCGACGACAAGAGAACATTCTGCAAAATGCACTGCGCCTTCTGCAGCAGTCATATTAAAGCGGTCTTGAATATAAAACCCGGCCGTTAAATTTACGGTCACGATGGCAAGATAGAGACTAAATCCCAACATTAACCATGGATAGCATTGCTGAATGCTCAAATCCGTAGATGGTGACTCATGCTTTTCTGTCACTGGCTTTTCAACGCTATGCTGTTCGGTATGTCGGTCAAAGCTGAACACCAAGACCGCAGAAATCAACGCTAAAATAATGATTGCTGCCCAAAGCGGCGTCATGATTCCACCAAAGCCCAACAGTAAGGTTGTTAGAAATGGACCAATGATCACGCCTGCACTGTTTAATGCACCGAATTTTGACATTGCTTGTGAACGCTGCTGCTCATTGTTAAAACGAGTCATCACATAAGTTTGCAAGGCAATCTGTGGCATCGCCATAAATACCCCAGTGGCTGCACGTGACAACATCAATAAACTAAACAGCAACAACATCCCTATCTGAACAGAAAGGCCATACATCAACACTGCAGTAAATAGCCCCCATGTCACAGCCATCCCCACAAAACCGATACTCAACAGTTGATAAATCGAAAACTTGGATTGATTTTTTGAAATGTAAATCGCACCGATAGCCATCAGCAGCGCACCGACGGAAACCATTGCTCCGCCTTGTAGTTCAGAAAGCTTTAACTCTCGAACCAATGGCGCCAACAGCGGCAATATCATCGAGAAACTTGCACCATTGGCAAGACTGGCAGCAATAAACAGTTTGTTATTTCGATCCATTATTTTTGTTACCCATTTTTAATGGCTACGTTATAAACAATAGAGGTGACTTAAGCCACCTCTATTTTGTAAGTCACGATACCGTGCTTTAAACCCGATTCAGGATTTAAATCAGTATTTCACCGTATAACTTAAACCGTAGGTACGACCTTGAGCTGCTAGGCTAGAAATTGGGCCATAGACAGTTTCAACCGACTGGCTGTATACCGACTTATAATCCGTATTCCACACGTTGTAGACACCAAAGCCCACATTACCCGGTCCTACTTTTGCATTGGCAATCACGTCCATCGTTGCAAAGCCTTTAATTGCCGCTGCTGGAGCAGACCCATATTTCACAGCGTCTTTTTGGGCTTTGTCTGTACCGCCAATCGCTAAAGCTTGAACACGTAGGCTCATGTCATTATCAAATTGCCATTCTGAAAATGCTGTTCCTTTTAAAGGTGCTACACGAATGGCATCCAACTCTTGCCAGTCACCTTGGGTATTTTTAAATTGACCCGTGGTATATGCAACTGTGCCGCCAACAGTCCAATTTGGTTGAACTTCATAACTGGCATTGGCTTCGACACCATAGATACGTTCATCGGTATCAATAACATCAATGGTGTAATTCGGCGCACCAAATTTCAGGCTTTTATCTGAGTCATTATAAAAAGCTGTCACTCCTGCATTTAAACCACCGGCATTTTGTACACGCCAACCGAGTTCATAGTTATTGACTTTAATCGGGTCAATGGTTTGGCTATTAATCACAGAATTTGCTGGCACATCACGCAGCATACGTTGCACATCGGGCAAGTTTGAACCTTGTGAGAAATTGGCAAACACTTGCTGTGCATCTGTTAAGTGATACACCGCGCCAACATTAAACAGCGTTGCATCATGTTTTACTTTGCCGCCATTCAGTGTTTTCGCCACATAACCTGGGGTTAAATCTGCAGTAATTGCTTCCATATAAGGCACAGATGAATCGACATCGCTTTCTACACGTTCATGGCGAATGCCTGCTTGTAAGCCAAGTCGGTCGGTTAATTCATATTGCGCTTGGGCAAATACGCCAAGTTTTTCTGTTTCAACATCTGGGCCAAAGGCATAGTAGTTAAACGGCTGATAACTCAAACCATTACTTTGAATAAACGTTGCGCTGTCATACATTTGGATATTTTGTTGATCTTTTTCATTTTCATAGTCCACACCATAGGTTAAACCCAGTTCACGACCATTTAAGTTAAGATCTTTTTGTAGAGCAACACGCGCGCCTAAAACATCGATATCGGTTTCTGACTGATACACCAAGAAGAGTTCAGGTGCCATTTGACGTGCAGATGGGAACCACCGTGCTTTTTCATTTCGATAATAGGTTTCAGCGTTTAGACGGTGGCCTAAAATATCTTGATTTTCATATTGTGCGTTGACGCTATAACGTTCAGTTTGTGGTTGTTCAGCAAGTTGTAAGCCTTTTACCGCATTTAATGACAACGGCAGCTTGCCACCCACGGGCTGTGAGCGCAGCGCATTTAAATTTGGACCATAGTCAGGGCCATAGTCACTATCTTGCTCATCATTATAATATTGCGCGCCAAAACTCAGCGTTTGACCATCGGCAATTTTCCAACTGACACGACCATTTAGATCTAAAGTGTCGGTATCTTGACGGTCTGTTTGTGCAATTTCAGGTCCAATACGGTTGCCATGACTATCTTGTATTTCACCACGTTTGGTATAGCTTGCACCTAAAGTTCCGCGTAAATTGCCTTGATTAAAGTTCATGGTTTGTGCAGCTTCATAAGCCAGAGCATCAGACTTAAAGTTATTACCAGAAGTAACACCGACTTTCGTTTCAAAACTCAGCGGTTCAGATCCACCTCGTTTGGTGATGATATTGATAATACCGCCTGTCGCACCTGAACCATAAATACTACTTGCGCCAGAGACCACTTCAATTCGTTCAATCATCGACGGGCTAATACTCGCCAGTTGTCGAGATCCATCACGATATCCCGTTTGCGGCACACCATCGATCATGTATTGCACCACACGTCCACGCATGGTCATCCCATAGTTAGACGTTGTACCACTCGATGGAGTCAGTGATGGCACCAATAAACCAACAATATCAGCTGTGCTTTTACCTGCATTGGCTTGTTTTTCAATTTCTTCTTTAGGAATGCTGTACACCGTACCCGCAATATCTGCAATGCTTTTCGCAGAACGAGTTGCCGTCACAACAATCGGTGCCATTTTAGTAGCTACTGCAGTTTGTGTTTCAACTGCAGTATTTTGTGCTGTGTCCGTTGTGACGTCTTGTGCATAAAGCTGAGTGCAAATTGCAAGGCTGAGACACGTCAGTTGCATCGGTAGAGCTAAACGTTTCATATTCTTTTCCATTTCTTAGAGTTCCGATTGAGTCGGAAGTGTTTGAGTTTTAAAATTTTGTGTTTTTAAAACAATGCGCTGACTAATTAAGACGCTGATTACTGAGCCAATTGCCAATACCAAGTAAAAATGTCCATAGCCTAATGATTTTGCGAGAAAGCCTGAAAATGCACCGCCAATGAAGTAAACGAGCAATTCAAAGCACACTAATATGGTGAAATCGGTACCCGCCTGTTCTTTAGAACTGGTCTGCATGAAATAGGCATAGAGTGATGTCATGGCGATATAACGAATGGCTAGCATCAACACGACAAATAGACCTAAAAGCAGATGCCATTGATTCAACCACTCCAATACAACGGCTGCCCCAATGACGGCATATAGCAATGTACGTAACCATCCTGCCCAGACCAACAATTGCGTCGCTTTGATTTTTTTCAGCAATACAGCTGCACTAACAGCTGCAATCAGACCGACACCGGCACCGACCACAGACATCAACACCCCGATCTGAGACAGTGACCATTTTTGATCGATCAACATGGGATTCAGCATTGCCATAGCGGGTGCTTCCACCACGCGATAACAAACGATGAGCAGCAAGGCCCAACGAATCGCAGGTCGTTTAAACGCTTGTCGTAGGCTTGGTTTGGCTTTGGCAATTTGAGTTTGTGGTTCTTCTTGAATAAAAAACACAGCAAACATGGTTAAAAATGTCAGCAGCGCTAAAGTTGTGAGCGCTGACTGCCAACCCCAATATTGGTAAATCCATAAAGTTGCAGCGCCACCAAGCATGCTACCGACGGCCACCCCAATACTCTGTGCCATACTGCCCAGACGGTAATTGCCTTCGGTAAATTTCTCTACGGTATAACCATCAATCGCAATATCTTGCGTTGCCGCAAACGTTGAAATCCATAAACCAACAATGACAAATAAAGTCAGCCCATAAGAAAACTGCGTAAAGGCTAAAACCAGTACCCCCAGTACCAATGCGATTTGCGTAAACAACAGCCATGTTTTACGTTTACCGAGTTTTTTGACATAGAGCTGATCGATCCAAGGCGCCCAAAAAAACTTGAATGCCCATGGAATATAAAGCAGCGATAACATGCCGATCCAGCGTAAATCTACCCCTTGATGTCGTAAAATGGCAGGCAAAGCCACATTGTAAAAATACAAAGGCAATGCATGTGCTAAGTACAAAATAATCACGACGCTCAAACTCAGGACTGAAATTTGAGATGGTGAAATTGCATGATTTAATTTTCTTGAGTGTTGTTGCATATCCACCTCTGCACTGCCCATTGCAGCGCATCAGACTGTTCTAATGAAACGTAATAAGGCACACGCCACGCTGCATGCAGCGCGGGTGTATTTAAACGTTTGAAGTCATCTGGATCTTGCGCAATACGCACCAGACCCAAACAATATTGAAAAAAGAGATGTTTAAACTTCTTGTACCAAACGGCCTGTATTTGCCGATATTCTTCAGGAAAAGTCGTTCCCTCAGCCGTTTGCATAACCAAAACAAAGGGCTGACTTTTCAGAAAAAAGCGCTCAACTTGAGTCAACCATTGTTCAAACTCTTCCACTGAAACATGCGCTGAAAAGCGCATGTCCAGTATGTGCATGTGGGTGCAGCGATAACTCATGACACCGCCTTAGCTAGTTGCTGATGCTGAAATGCCTTGGAGTCGTTTAAGTAATGACCAAATTTTGAATAAAATGTTTCTCTAAAGCAGTAATACAACATGGCGGTCTTTTCAGGCATTGGGATTAGGCGCTGCGCTTCATAGCACATGTCTTCAACCACGACGGCATAAGGCTTCACACTATGATCAGGCTCTCCCACAATCTTGGCTGATGCGGCATTTTCAAAGATATAAAAACTCAATAAACGCATGACGGGACGTAAATAGCCTTTACCAAAAACGGACTTTTCACCAAATAACAAATGCCAACCTAGATCAAGCTCATCACCGTCGTAGTACAAACCTAATCGATCCCGTTTTCCTTCGTAAATCTCTGTGTAGCCCACGTCTTCACCATTGACTCCTACGATCAAAATTCGGTGATGATCATCTGCCAGCATTTTTTCGTAATACACTTTTAGTTCAGTTTCTGACTTATTGAGTTGCCACTGTGGAATCACATGCGGTTCATGCATCCATTTATGAACCAAAGCCATATCTTGTGGATATTGCATTTGTCGTAAGTAGTATTGCGTCTCATTCTCATAGTATTCATAAAAATCAGGTAGTTGTCGTGATAACGTTGTCATGATGTCGTCCTTTAAATTTATTTAATCTTTTCTGTTCTTAGCTCAAAAATCTGCTTATGACGCAATACGATTGGTTGTCGTTTTCTGTTCGGCGGTATGCTGTTGTTTCGCCCACTGATTTAAAGTGCTTGGACTCACAGGATTTGCAATTGGATCTAAAAATACAGGTACTGGTCGTTCTGCTTCGTCGTTATAACTGGTGGTAAACAGCCGAACGCGGTTCAGACAAATTTTCTCGAAATTTGGACGGAACATACTGAATTTTTCAATACGATCTGCCAATTCAGGATGTGCTTGATGAAATTCGTCGATCACGGTGGAGATGGTTTGCCAAAACTCAAGTTCTGTATGCTCTGGATAATCTTCAAGGAAGACATTACAGATATAGCGGTAATGCACCATGAACAAACCTGTAAAGATAAAGTGACTAAGTTCTTCAGCAGGATGACGCAGTAAAATTTGCCCTTCAGGTGGTAAATTTTCGAGTTCTGGAAAATCTTCATCAACTAAATTGACATCATCAATAAAGTCCTTCAGCACCATTTTTTTCGGTAAACCATTTTCATGGATCAACATGGTGTTTTCACCGTGTGGAGAAAAAGCCAAACCATATTTGTATAAGCAAATCAGTAACGGTGTTACACAAACTTCGGCAAAACGCTTCAACCATTGCAAAGGCGTCAAACCTGAAGCCTGAATCAACACGGATAAAATAGACTGACCGTTTAGGTCTCGATGCAACAATGCTGCTTGGGAAAGCGCTAACTGATGTTCACCGATACAAGGCTCTACACTTTCACGCCATAAGCAACCAAACAATTCTTTAAATTGGTAAGGCGCACCGTCTATCTGATCAAAACACGGCTGTTGCAAAGTGAGACTTGCGACTTCGCCCAAAAACTCCACCTGAGTTTTTTGCAGGTCTACATCATGATGTTGAATGTCCTTCAGCCAAGCGGTCACCGCAGGTGCAGCTAAATTTCGTTTTGAAGGCAAACCTCGATATACCGCCGTATTAAAGATACTGACAGGTAACTTCACATAATGCCGTTCAGGATGACTGGTATTGCATAAGGTACGAATTGATTGCATTGGCACATAGTCATCTTGTCCAATGTCCAATTCAACAATGCGCTGATCAACGATTTCATTGGCATAGGTCGGGATTAACCACTGATGCCACTGCCACGCATGTACAGGAATAAAATAATACTCAGCAGCATCTACGGCTTTGTCCGCCAATTGCTGTTGAAAATCGTGTAATTGCGCAGAATTCAATTCATGGCGATATAAGCTTTTCGCATCCCAAGCCTCGGTCGAACGAAACTCAGCTAAATTACGATGAACAGCTAACCACAAGACTTTGACTGTTGGAGAAATCTCTGGTGCTGAGCTTAAATAATCATCATAGCCAAAGCCCATACGCCCCTTACTCATAATGAGCCATGGGTGTCCACGTAACATGCCTTCAATTTGATAGTGTGGCGCTGACAGCACAGCCTGACTCAGCAATCTTTGCTCATCAAAAACATGTGCTTCAGCCAACCATGTATTGTTCATTTCTTTAATCAAATAGGCCTTGGTAAAAGGTTTCACTTCAGCTTGATTTGAAAAGGCACGAATAAATTCATGTAGATTCCATGCGGGCTGTGCTGTCGAATCACCTAAATCTCGAACACTCCCTTCAACTATACGCCAATGCCCAAGCAGAAACTGAGTCGCTTCAAATTGATACGTTTTATCATCCAGATTGAGTTGCCAAGTGTTATTTTCCACTGGCTGAATTTGAATAATTTCTTCATATAAAAATTCAGCAATCGCCATTTCAATCAGTCTTTGCCCTGCACGGCGCCACTGCGTTTGATTTATCTGTAATTTTGCAAATGTCATTATAATTTCTCGAGTTTAACCGCATTCTGTTCTTGCTTATTCGGCATTGTTGTATTGCGGTTCATTGCATAGTTGGCAATGGTTTTTTTTACGGAAAATGGTCTTTGGATATTGGTTGGCGCTGATTTCTTTACAATGCCCATACTGTGCATTTCAGCATTTTCACTGGGTGAAAAATGTTGGAAACTTTGCGCTTGATCACCTAAATCGTATAAGTCAAAACCCAATAATTGATTGGCAATGATCGCTGCACGGTGAGCACCCAACCCTAAATCAGGAGTCCCGACACCGTGACTGTGCATTTCCTGATTTTGAACAAAGATCTCCCCAACAGCGTCATGCTGTACGCGGTAGTCCTGACTGATTTTCCAGCGACCGAATTCATCACATTGAATCAGTGGTTTTAGATATTTGAGATATTGCCACTCTGGACTGTGATATCCCGTTGAAGCCACGACAAAGTCCGCATCTAGATAGAATTGTTCTGCCGTGACTTTATGCTGAAACTGCAAACGGATGCCCGCACCATGAGGCTCGGCATCGACCAAACCCACCTGAGCATGTAAATGCGTCTGTTGAATATTTTGACCAATACTCCGGTGATATAGTTTTTGGTAAATATCACGGATGGTTTTTGCACTGATGCCCTTATATAACAAACCTTGTTGTTTCAGTTGTTCGGCTTTATTTTCAGGACTTAGTTGATAAAAGTGCGTAGTATAATCCGGACTAAAATGCTCTAAACCCAGCGGCGCATATTCCATCGGGAAAAAACCATTAGAACGGGTCAGCCAATGCAATTTAAACTGCGCTGTTGTCGTCTGATCCTGCAAATATTGACGATCAAACAGATCCATAAAGACTTCGGCCGAAGACTGGCCTGATCCCAGTACAACCACATTCCCTTTCATGTGATTTAACGCTGCATTGCAATAATTTGCAGAATGTAAGCAGCGCTCCGGATATTGCTGTTGTATGTCTTTTAGACACTGTGGTAAATGCGGAACATTACCCGAACCAATGACCAAATTTCGGCATTGATAACGTCTAAAACGTCCATCTTGCTCAACCATGACTTCAAAGCCTTGCTCTTGGGCATAAATGGTTTTTACGGTTGATTGATATTGAATATGCTCTAGTTGGTCTGCAACCCATTGACAATAATGGTTATATTCACGTCTAGGAATCTGAGCTTGTTCTAAAAAATAGAATTTGTATAAACGCTGCTGCGCCTTTAAGTAATTTAAAAAACTAAAAGGACTGGTTGGATCGACCATGGAAACCAGATCGGCCATAAACGGCACTTGCAGTACTGTATTGGGCAATTGCATACCCGCATGCCAGTCGAACTGTGGTTTCTTTTCAAAAAATTGATACTGCAAATGATTTTGCTTATGTAGCAAACTCGCCAAACTAAGGTTAAATGGCCCTAAGCCTATCCCAATAAAATCAAGCATATTGCACATCCTTCTGTTCCACACATAAAGGATTTGGCAACTGTACATAAACCGATTGCTGATCGACTGGGGCAATCAATTCATCCAGCTCATACAAGCGCGTCAACAGATTACCCTTATACGGCAAGGTCGGCTGATAAAGTAATGAATGAATCAATGAACTTTCTGGATATGCCCGATGTAAGTCCAACAGTTCATTTTGCAATATCGATATCAACACTTGCTCTGTGACATATCCAGTTGCACCAATTGCATTGATGATTCCAAATAAAGTATTGCCAAAGAAATAATAGCTAAAGCGCTCATCGACAAAGGCTTTTGAACCCACGGCATGCGCTTTTTCTTGCAACTCTGGAAACGCGCTTAAGATTTCACCTGCTAGTTCTTCAATATAGTAAAAGCCTTGATTGTCACGCAGCCATAGATATTTAGGCATTGCATGTTCCAGCTCAAGTAAGACATTTTGCTGATGTGATTCAAAAGCCATTCCGTATCGGTGATACAAATACATCAGTGGTTTTAGACTGATAGCTAAGAATTGTTTAAACCAATTGATCGCAATGGCGCTTTGATCAAGTTCAGGTTGTTGTTTTGCGATTTGTTCAAATAAGGCATTAAAACGGCTTATCGGCTGTGCAGGATGATCTTGGCACAATGATGCAATACAACTCACCTGCTGCTTTTCACTAAAAGGCTGATCACGGAAGATGCAAATAGTTTCATCGACGATTTCATCATCTATGCTCAATGCCATCCATGCAGGATCATTCACCGCTTTGAGCGTTGGGCATTGTTTTAAAATACGTTCACCAAGACTTGAATGCCAAAGTCGATGGGTCATTTCACCACGGTGGCATTCTTTGGCAAGGTTGACTCGGATTGAATTGGTGATCATTACAGATAGTGATGGTTTTAACATCCACGGCGCTGCAAAACTTGCCATAGTCCGTACCGAAGTTGTTGGGGAAAATGACCAAGCTTTCTCGCCAAAATCGATAATTTTTAATTTGGTTTTTAAGTTTTTAAACCATGCTTTTGACTGTAAATAGCGTGCTTGCCAAGGATGCAAAGGTAATAACTTATAATGCGAATAGGCATTGAGCAGTGCTTGATCTGTTTCTGATAAATGCCATTGCAATTCGCTTTTCAATTGCGTTGATACAGTTTGATCTAAAGCTGAACCTTCTTGAATATATTCTGGAGCAACCAACCAATAATGCAGTTGGCTGAGACCTTTGGCTTCTGGCGAATACCTTTCCCAATCTTCATGCACAAAACCAACCCGACTTTTCGGTGCAGGATGCATGCTGTGCCCTAAAATTAAGGCCTGTTCTGATTCAATGAAACTTTGTTCCGCTTGGACCAAGACCTCTAAATCATGTTCACGTAGTGTCAAAAATTGTGTAAGCGCTTCACGACTTTCGATCCAACGCTCTAATAATGATGAAGCATCCAGTATATGACCTGACTCTTGTACGAGCTGTTCAAGCAATAAACTCGCGATCGCGGTGATACTAAATGACAGTTTCTGTCCTTTATTAAAAACGTATGGGAGATCTGCAAGACGATGTCTACCAACAAGGCTGACATAAGATAGTGGTACAAATAACTGTGATTGAATGCAATCTAAAGGGATGCATAACAACGTCAAGCCTTGGCTAAACGTCAATTGTGATGAATTCTGTTGATACTTTTCCAGCAAAATACCTTTACCGGTTTCTTGTGAGTATGCATTGACAAGATGCTGCATCGCCAAGCGATTAGCAAGCTCTTTCATCTGACCATATCCTCTATTTTTAAGCTTTTCCAAGCTTTGTCATGTAATTATGTTTCTTTAACTGTGCAAGTCATGCTTAGTACGCTGGCCAGCGTGAAACTATGTTAATGATAATCATTATTGTTAATAATTGCATTTTTGTGAAGATTTGCTACAGGATTGCAAATTTGGTCTTATCTCTATGTATTTAAAAATTAATTTTTTTGATATGAACTTTTCTGTTTTTATTTATACAATTTTCTGAAATGGAACTAAATGATAATTTTCTCATTTAGCATAGAACAAATAAATCATGTTGCTTATTTTTTAGCCATATTATCACATTGTGCAACTTAAACTAAAAACCCATGTCTTTTACATGGGTTTTTATATTCTGCTTTGAACCAAGCTTTTATTTAAATCAAAGAACGAAATGTGCAGTTAAATTTTAATCATTGAAGACTTTACTGGCATCATACTGATCATGCATCTTTATTGACTATAAGCATGTATTTCATAACAAACACCTACTGATTTCTGATCCATATCTTCTATTCAGACTGGCTATACAGCATGAATGATGAATATGTACTCAAACGATTGGGTTGAAATCAATCAATTGATTTAACAACCCAATCCAAAAACTTGTGCTTATCAAAAAAGTCTGGCGCAGCATTCGCAAATACACTTTTTTCTCTGTTGTTAAATATTCCTTTGTAATAAAAAGACCTATCTGCGGTAAATTTTGACTCATCCCCTTCATGTAATTCTTTAAAGAAAATCGATAACTGCATAAATCGACTTTTAGACGCTAAACCATGTTTTTCTAATACAAAATTATAGATTTGCTCAATAATCGCTTTAGTATTTGAATAAGGCATTTTGTTGTCTCTTTATTAGATCGCTCTTTCAAATTACAGCTTTTAAATTAAAATACAACTGTTTTAGTCGGATTTTAAATACCTATTTTTATAGGTATTTTTTACGTTTAAATATAATTAAGCACTGTTAATGAATTAACCTCTAACATGAAGTTTTACTAAATTTTACTTCTGTAACTTCATGCATTTTCGTTATTCAAAGCTAAATCTGAAAACAACAAAAAAGCCCACATTACTTTGAGCTCTAATGTGCAACGCTTCTAAAGTCGGGAGTGTCACAAGTTTCCTTGCTAAACTGATCCGCAACGCTGGTTGCCAGCTTAATATTATTCTATCGTATATTTTATACAAAAAATCCACTTTTGGGACGAGCTTTTGAACTTAATGAATGAGTATCAATTCATCCACTATTGCAGATACCCTGTACAAGCTCAACTCTTATCGAAATTTTACAAAAACCAAAAAGAACTAACTAAATCTAACAGATAACATTCACTTTCTATTTTTTAATTTCGATATAAAAACGAGTCATACATAATGCAAGCCGTAATAACAATTGGCGATAAAACTACTCATGGCGGAATTGTAACCGAAGTAGATAATACTTTTGTTATCCAAGGAAAAGCCTCACATCTTCAGGGCATGAAACACTTCTGTCCTAAATGCAAAACAATAGTTACAGCAATAGCAAGCAATAACCTTGTTGTTATTAATGGCAAGGCCATGATAGTTGCAGGAGATAAAACTACCTGTGGTGCTACATTTTTACCTAGTCAAAATTTAGTTGGAAAACAAAATGGCGGAATTAATAGTTCAATATTAAGTTATAACTCTACTACATCTAACAACAGCTTTATGGATAGTCAACAAGTTTATACAGCCCAATTTGAATTTAAAAATGAAACTTCTAGAGATCCATTAAGTAATTATTTTTATATATTAACGCTCCCAAATGGTGAAAAGATTGAAAACTTTACTGGTAGTGATGGTAAAACATTAGTTCATGAGATCGGTTATGAACCATCTGAAGTGCAGATTGAAACCTTTGATTTATCAAAACCTATGAAACCATTTGAGTAAATTTTATGAGTGATACATTAGGACCAAATACTGATTCAGTTCCAGGAAATGCTAAAGCTTGGTCCGGCTTTCCTGATAAGGTTGAAAGCTGTTCGGTTAGACAACCATTTTGTTTATTAGAGTTTAATAGAAAGATAGTACAACCGTATAACTTTATGATGCCAAGTCATATGTGGGAACATGTATATAATACAAATAAATTAGAATATGCTTTAGCCATTCGTTTCGGATTAGAAAATGATGTCTCAGATGTTGAAAACTTAATATCCACTACTGGATACCACACTCGAATGTACGTCTTATTTCAGAAATATTTAAGAAAACACATTGTTAAAGAAGCAGCACTTATCGTTGCAGAGTTTAAGAGCAATGAGTTCAAAACTAGATTTGGTACAACGTTTGCTATTCAGGATTTAGTTGGTTTAAAAGGCACATTAGATGATCTTAATATAGGGGAAGTATTAGCTGGTGCTGCCAAACTACAGATGCTCAGAGGTGGTGAAAAGATCAACCGCAATATGTACAAAATGCTTTTTAACCAAGATTACAATCCTAAAATGTTAAAAGTTTTAGCTGAACAAGGAATTCACCCAGATGCGTAACAAAATTTTAAAGTTTATAAGTATTCTCATTTTTAGTAGTATTTTAACAACAGGATGTAAATCTTCACCGTCTCCTCAGCAAGAATTAGATATACAGGCAAACTTTTTCCCGTCTATGTTGAGAATTGATGGAAATCTCTTTGCCCTTGCTAATCAAACACCTCCTAACGATTTAACTATGGAATTATTTAAATCAACACTACTCAAAGCAACTATGCTGAGAAAATACGAAGTTGAAGCTAAAAATAATTTTAGTTTAGAAAAAAATAGAAATCCAATTGAGCTGAATTCAATGTGTTTGATGACTAAATTTCTTCTAAATAAATCATATATTCAAAAAGCTAATCTCAATCCTGAATTTTATGAAGATATTTATAGTTGGATTAAAACAAAGAATAGTTCTTGGGAAAACTTACTTAAAGAGACTAAACCCGGAGAGTTCGAGTATTCATGTGTGATTTCTCCTTCAAATATCCCTAATTAAGATGTGTCATCGAACTACAAAGCCGCTCAATGCGGCTTTTGTTATTTTAGTGGTTTGGGAATAGTGGATAATATTGTAAGTAACACCGTAAAATTCAATTGATTTTAGGGAATCATAAACTCCGTTTAGACATCTATCACATCAGCAAAGTTTGCACCCAAAACTTTTGCTAAATCTTCGGGTTTTAAACCAATGTCCAAACCACGCTTACCACCACTCACATAGATTTTAGCTAAGTTCTGTGCAGAAACATCGATCACAGTTTTTAAGCGTTTTTTCTGTCCAACTGGACTAATACCACCAACCAAATAACCGGTTAAACGCTCTGCATCTTTTGGGTCTGCCATTTTTAGTTTTTTACAGCCAAATGCTGTGGCCACTTTTTTCAAATTCAGCTGAAACTCCACAGGCAATACGGCAACAAAGTAATTTTTATCGTCCGTAACCATCAAGGTTTTAAACACTTCTTCGACGGTTAAACCAAGTTTTTCCGCAGCTTCTAAACCAAAACTTTTTGCTTCTGGGTCATGATCATATTCATGAATTGTAAAGTCGATTTTATTAGATTTTAAGAGTTTACATGCAGGTGTCATTGCTTTTTCGTCATTCCATTCGGACAACTAGGAAAACTCGATTATAAGCCTATTCTAGAAAGACCGGCGAACACTTTTATATTTTTCATGAACATGACTTGTGCAATAAGTTTGAGTTGAATACATTTAAACAAAGCAAAAATTTCAAAAAAATATGACAACGCTGACTCAAGACCTCATCCAATTATTAACTGTAGTGCCCAAAGATCAGGGCTACTTTTTGGCACAGAGCAAACCTCTGTTTGGTGACCATATTTTTGGTGGACAATTACTTGCTCAGAGTATAATCAGTGCATCCTATACCTGCACGCTCCCACTTCACTCTTTACATGCCAACTTTATTTCTGCGGGTCATGCAAATCAGCCCGTCTTATTTAAAGTCGAAAATTTACGTGATAGCCATAGTTTTTCTACACGACAAGTGACCGCCATACAGCATGGCAAACCAATATATGGTGATGTTGTCCTATATGAATAACGAAACGGGTATGGAGTATCAAATACCTGAACCAGATCTGATCCCACAGTTTCCACCAATTATGCTCAAAGAAGAGCAATTCTATAAATCGCAAATCCAATCATCTATTTCACCTGAATATCTATCCACATTTTTACAGCCTTTTCAGCTTATATCTAAACCAATTGAATACGTGCTGACAGATTTGCCACCGTCCGGTCAAACTTCTGTCTTAAATCAAAATCAATATGCAGAATATTTAAAACTCCATGATGCCTTGGATGCACAATTTGACCAACTTCATATACATCAGGCCATTGCAGCATACTATTCAGACTATAATTTATATTCTGTGGCGCTCAAAACACATGGTTTAAATTATCTGTCTCCTGAACTCATCGCAACTAGTCTTGATCATTCGATGTATTATCATCATGCCTTTCGGGTGGATGATTGGGTTTTCTATGACATGAATACCACCCGAACCTCCCAATCACGTGGGCTTAGTCATGGACAAATGTGGCAAGATGGAAAATTAGTCGCAAGTACTACACAAGAAAACTTAATGCGTTATACAGGCGAATCTTGAGGCCTGTGACAATCTTTAACATTCAAATTCTTGTTAAGTTAAGCATCAATCGTATAAAATTCATGCAAATCATACCGCTATAACAATAATATGCCTTCGATCTACCAGCTTAAGCCTGCATTTCAAAACCTGCTTCGACCTTTGGTTAAATCACTTCATCATCTTGGTATTACAGCAAATCAAGTAACACTACTGGCAATGTTCATTTCGCTAGCTGTGGCATTTTTTATTTATATCTATTTTTCTCACAACGGTATTGGCATTTTACTGTTGATTTTCCCCGTGTGGATGCTTATTCGAATGGGCTTCAATGCCATAGATGGCATGCTGGCACGTGAGTTCAACCAACAATCCAAACTCGGTGCTTTTTATAATGAATTATGTGATGTGATTTCCGACTCAGCACTCTATTTTAGTTTAATTTGTTTTGCTTTTATTCAAGCTGAATTACTTATTTTAACCTGTTTTCTCGCCATACTTGCCGAATATACCGGTGTGATGGCGCCATTAGTGGGGCAAGAACGTCGTTACGATGGTCCAATGGGAAAAAGTGACCGCGCTTTTGTATTTAGCATCATCTGCGTCATCATCGTGACCTCTTCTATATTGAATGTTGGCTTAAATACATTGTCTCTTATCTGCAATAGTATTTTGATTATTACCATCTTTTTATTATTTATTACGATTTATAACCGCATTAAAAATAGCATTATCAACCCACAATAAATTTCAGTTTAGATCGTCAGTCGATTCATTATTTTGAGAACAACACAATGTATAACAATACTCAGCATACCTTTACGAGCCATGATGGAACATCCTTGTTTTATCAACATTGGGAAAATAGCAGTTTAAAAAGCAACCGTAAGAAAAAAGCGGTGATCTTATTTCATCGTGGCCATGAACATTCGGGACGAATGGCGCATTTGGTCAATGAATTGAATTTGCCTGATTTTGATTTTTTCGCTTGGGATGCGCGAGGTCACGGTAATACTCCTGGTGAACGAGGAGATGCACCGAGCTTTTCTGCATGCGTTCAAGACATTCAATATTTTGTTCAGCATATAGAACAAAATTACCAAATTCGATCAGAAAATATAGCAATTGTAGCTCAAAGCGTTGGCGCTGTTTTAGCCGCGACATGGGTGCATGATTATGCCCCTAAAATTCGTGCTTTATGCCTTGCCTCGCCTGCATTTGACATCAAACTCTATGTGCCTTTTGCAAAACCCGGCTTAACACTCCTCAACAAATTCGCCGGCAACTTTTTTATCAATAGTTATGTCAAAGCCAAAATGTTGACGCACGATACTGCACGTGCGCAAAGTTATGAAACAGACCCGCAGATCGCTCGGGCCATATCAGTCCGGATGCTGCTGGGTCTATATGCAGCGTCAGATCGAATCGTTAAAGATGCACAAAATATTTTTGTTCCTACTCAAGTCTTATGTTCAGGATCTGACTACGTGGTGCATCAAAAACCGCAATTGGCGTTTTATCAAAAACTCCCTCATCCATTGAAGGAATTTCACGTCTTAGATGGTTTTTATCATGATACTTTGGGTGAAAAACATCGCAAAATCGCCACAGATAAAATCCATCGCTTTATTCAACAATGTTTTAAACAACCCTATTCCGCACCTAAACTTTTAGATGCCGATAAAATTGGCCCGAGCTGTGCTGTAGCAGAAACCTTAAGTTCAACGCTTCCAAAGCATTCTTTAAAACATGCATTTTGGAGCTTAACCAAACAAAATCTTAAAATTGGTAGTCTCTTTTCCAAGGGTTTAAAAATTGGTGAAGAGACAGGATATGACTCCGGCAGTACCTTAGATTTTGTCTACAGAGATAAATCAGAAAGCCAAAATGCTCTTGGTAACATCATCGATCGACAATATTTAAATGCGATTGGTTGGCGTGGTATTCGCGTTAGAAAACAAAATATTGAAGCACTATTAACGAAATATGCTTCTAAGTTACATGATGCCCAACACGCAGTACGGATTATGGATATTGCAGCAGGTCATGGCCGTTATATTTTAGATGCTGTACAAAAACTGCCTGAGCATCCTGAATCCATCCTGCTTAGAGACTACAGCTCGATCAATGTACAAGCAGGTCAAGTAATGATTGAGCAAAGAGGTTTAAGCCAGATTGCCAAATTTGTAGAAGCGGATGCCTTTGATACCACATCACTAGCCAGTGTTGAACCTAAACCGACTTTAGCCGTGGTCTCAGGTTTATACGAATTATTTAGTGATAATGATTTACTTAGACAGTCCTTATCAGGCTTAAGTCAAGCCATTGAGAAAGATGGTTATCTCATCTACACAGGTCAAATTTGGCATCCGCAACAAGAATTTATCGCCCGTGCCCTGACCTCACATCGCCAAGGAGATGCATGGGTGATGCGTTTACGCTCACAAGCAGAAATGGATACATTAGTTGAGCAAGCTGGTTTCAAAAAAATCGATCAAGTTATTGATGAGTTTGGTATTTTCACCGTTTCCGTTGCACAAAAAATTTAAGCTTGGACGGTCAATCTTATGCATAAACTGGATACTGAAAAAGGAACTTGGAAATACGGCCTACTGTGTTTGGCATTTCTGGCACCTTTTTTCTTCTTAAGTTATGGTTTTGCCAATCAATACGCTGCGGGCTTAGCTTCCGTACCTGTTATCGTCTTTGAATGGGAAAAATATATTCCACTTTGGCCATGGAGTATTGTGCCTTATTGGTCGATTGATCTGTTCTATGGTTTGTCTTTATTACTTTGTTGGAATAAGTTTGAATTAAAACAACATGTCCTGCGACTATTTTCGGCACAAATCCTTTCAATCAGCTGCTTTTTAATTTTCCCGCTACGTTTTAGCTTTGAACGCCCCGAACTCACAGGTTTTTTCGGCCTATGGTTTGATGTCTTGATGGGCTTTGATAAACCCTTCAATCAAGCACCTTCCCTGCACATTGTACTACTGGTGATACTTTGGGATTTCTACCGTCGGCATAGCACAGGCAAGCTGAAATATCTGGTAGATGGTTGGTCCTTTTTGATCGGTCTCTCGGTTCTAACCACTTGGCAGCACCATTTTATAGATATCCCAACAGGTTTATTAGTCGGTGCCTTATGTTTATGGTTATTCCCGATGGCCAGTCCTGCACCATGGGCTCAAAACAGCCTGAGTCGGCTAAGCTTAAAGCACATTAAAATCGGCATCCTTTATCTATTTGCTGCCTTATTTTGTGGCGCAATCGCACATGCAAAAGGTTGGTGGCTTTGGCTGCTCTATCCTGCAAGCAGTCTGCTTTTAGTTTCGTTTGCATATTTATTCAATCGACCCCATTTTTTTCAAAAACTCAGTCATGGTGATATGACAATTGCTGCAAAAATGCTATTCACGCCCTACTTTGTATTTGCTTGGATCAATAGCCGAATCTGGACCTATCGCCATCCTGAAGATTCTAAAATCATCAAAATCAATCAGAGTTATATTTATTTAGGTCGCTATCCGTCCAAACAGGTCATGCAACAATATGATGCTTTACTCGATTGTTGCGCAGAATTACCCACTTATCCAAAGTGCTCCTATGCTCAACACTTGAGTTTAGACCTAATTCCTTTACAGGCCAATCAGCTGCATCATGCTGTAGAGTCTTTAGAACTATTCTTGAAATCTAATAACAATGATGAAGCACAAAACATCTTGGTCTTCTGTGCTTTGGGATATTCACGAAGTAGTGCTGTAGTTGCCGCATTATTATTGAAACAACATCCTGAATATTCAGTCGAAGATGTTTTACGGATTATTCGCCATAACCGTCCGTGGGTCGTGCTTAAAGCACCGCAAATAAAACATTTAAATACTTATCGTTTAAAACTTAAAGGACTTGCACCATGAATTTACAACTTGTGGTGCTGTCAAAGTTGTTGCAATCCACCACTGGATTGCTCATCTCAGCTTATGTGGCAGCGATCCTCACGCTCTGGCTCATTATCCAGTTTGGTAATGTGATGCTATTCGATTTGCTATATTTATTAATTTGTCTAGTTTTGCTCGGAATACAACATTATTTAAGCCTGAGAATCAAATTTGATTCGGCACTTTTAGCCACTGTCGCTGAATACAGCCAAACCCAAAGCCTAGAACAAACCACCAAAGAGCTGGACTTAAGTTTAATTAACCTAAAATTAATGCCTACAAATAAATGTGGTCGCGCATGGGAGCTGCGTGAATTAGGTTGTCTGGCTTTATTTAAATGGCAGATCTTTGTGCTTTGCTTGCAATACATCGCATTCCTCTGCATATTTTTACTGTATAAATAATTCACAATAATTTGAAGCTATGCCAACTCCATTAGACACTTCAAGGAATGCTCACTCACCAATGAAAGGTAATTTTTTAAGCCGTTCAATTGCTCGCTATATTGCCTTTCTCACTCGTCGTGGTGCGCGGCTGCTCACGGGCGCGCGGAGTCTATGGGTCGGGTGTAAACCTGTAATGAAGCAGCGTATTTATTATGC
The DNA here is from genome assembly GCF_013417245.1 of Acinetobacter sp. YH16042. Classification (NCBI taxonomy): domain Bacteria; kingdom Pseudomonadati; phylum Pseudomonadota; class Gammaproteobacteria; order Moraxellales; family Moraxellaceae; genus Acinetobacter; species Acinetobacter sp. YH16042. The sequence continues at coordinate 11,222 of NZ_VPEJ01000013.1, read as the reverse complement.
AAATCATAATAGCCATATCGACTTTATTTTGCTTTGGTCATCACTACCGACAGATCTCAGACGGAATACGCGTCCTGTAGCGGCTTCGGATTATTGGCTAAAAGATGGCTTTCGACGTTTTCTCATTCAAGATACGTTTACTGGCGTCACTATTCAGCGAAATCGAGAGCAAAATCAAGATCCATTAGAACCGATCAAAACCGTATTAGCACAAGGTGACTCGATTATTTTCTTTCCTGAAGGCACTCGGAATTTAAATGATGACGTTGAAATATTAGAGTTTAAAAGCGGTTTATTCCATCTCAAAAATCAATTTCCTGATGTTGAAATCGTACCAGTGTGGATCTCTAATTTAAAACGTGTCATGCCTAAAGGCGCGCTTATACCATTGCCATTATTATCTACCGTTATTTTTGGCAAACCTTTAGAAGCCCATAATGAACACAGTAAAACTGAGTTTTTAAACTACGCTCAGGAAGAATTACTCAAATTAAAAGCATTGGAGTATCAATAATGGAATTCACCAATGCGCAAATGACTTATGTATTGTTTGGTATCTTTGCGATTATTTTGATTATTGCCTCAACCATTGGCTCAATACTAAAATTTAAAGCGGGTTATGCACCTGCACCGGTCATCGACAATTTAAATGCGCGGATCAATGCATGGTGGGTCATGTTGTTGGTACTTGGTGTAGCAATTTCATTAGGTAAAATCGCCTTTGTGATCCTGTTTGCATTGATTTCACTCTTTGCTTTACGTGAATTTATCAGTTTACTGCCGACCCGTCGCGGTGATTATCTTCCTTTGCTGATCGCTTTTTATTTTGTCATCCCTTACCAGTATTACTTGGTGTATATCGACTGGTACGGGCTATATTCTATTTTTATTCCGCTGTATGTGTTTCTTCTTATCCCTATCGCTACACTCAAAGCTGAAGATACCACGCGATTTTTAGAACGCAGTTCAAAAATTCAATGGGGTTTAATGATCAGCGTATTCTGTATTTCGCATGTGCCTGCGCTATTAAATCTCAAACTTCCCGGATTTGAAGGTGAAAAAATTTGGCTAGCGATCTGGCTGATCATGGTGGTACAAGCCTCCGATGTCTTACAATATGTCTGTGGCAAGCTATTTGGAAAACACAAAGTCGCACCGATACTTTCACCGTCTAAAACCGTTGAGGGGTTAATCGGCGGCATCGCTTTAGCCACTGCACTAGGCGTGGCTATGTCATGGCTTACACCCTTTAGCTATCTACAGGCTGCATGTATTGGTTTTATTGTTTGTATATTCGGTTTCTTTGGTGGTCTTGTCATGTCGGCCATTAAACGCGATCGTGGTGTAAAAGATTGGGGACAGCTCATCCAAGGCCATGGTGGCATGCTCGACCGAATTGATTCAATCTGCTTTTCTGCACCGATTTTTTCCACATTTTGCGCTATTGGTGGTCTTAAGAAGTGACTAAGATTCAAATAGAAAATTTGGGATTTTAAATGATGTTACGCATGTAGAATTGATTTCACATTTAAAAATGATTTTTAAGTCTATGCGATGGTGTCTTACACCTAAGGATTGAATAAAGGTATTAGCCTTCGGCTGGAGATACTCTTACGAAACGTTGTTTCTCATTCGGCAAAATGAGAAGCGAAGCTTCGCAAGGAAACCATCTTGCGGTGAATGCACCTCACAGACAAAACTCTTTCACTAGCGTCAAATTATTCAAAGTATCGCAGAAACATTTTTGATTACAATTAGTCCTGTCTCAAACAGTTGCGGATGATGTTACCGTGTATCGTTCTTTTATTTGAATCAACGTGCGCTTCTGATGTTACTGCGTAACTTCAGTTAATAATACGCACAATAAAAAAATCCCAAGCAAACAATCTTGGGACACTTCTCATCAGGTATTCGATTTAAACGTCTGAAACTGCAAACTTTTTAAAAAGTCTTGCACGACGTTTAGGATGAATATTGGCTTTAGTTAAATCACCTTGATAGTGATCATAGACACGTTTATCCATCATCTTAAACCAAATAGAGGGTACTAAAGCAGGAATTAGCATAGTGGCATAGCCGCTAGGCAACTCTGGGGCTTCATCAAAATGTCTTAATGCCTGAAATGGACGAGTCGGATAAGCATGATGGTCTGAATGTCGTTGTAATTGATACAAAAATAGATTGGTCACAATATTATTGTTATTCCAACTATGTTCAGGCATGGTACGCGCATAGCTTCCATCCGCTTTTTGCTCACGTTTCAGGCCATAATGTTCAATATAATTAATAATTTCAAAAAGGCTGATTCCATAAAAGGCCTGTGTAACTAAATACGGTGTCACGCCTTTACCAAACATTTTCAGCATCGCGGTATGAAAACCAGCACTCATCGCCCAACCATGAAACAGCTCATTGTCCTTCGAAAAGAAACTTAAACCTTTACGTTTTAAGCGTTGTTTCTCAATCTGCACCGCCGATTTAATTCCACCAAATACAGTGCGTGGCCAAAACTCATAAAAGGTTTCGCCCATTTTTGAGGATGCAGGATCTTCAGGCGTTGCCGCACGTTTATGGTGTCCATAAGGATGTTCAATGCGGAAATGGCTATAACCCAAAGGTGCGAGAGTCGCATGTGCCCAATAATGGTCTTTTTTATGTGGTCGATGGCAAAGTTCATGTGCTGTATTTACACCGACGCCATTGATGGCACCCATCGAAATCCCAAGTAGAACTTGATCTAATAATGAAACATCTTTACGGGTAACCACATAGCCTGCAAAAGCGTTCGCTGCCATTTGCAGTGGAATAAATAATTTGACGATCCGATCATAATAGGGATCATTCACTAAAACTTTGATGTCATCATCTGTCGGGTTATTGGCATCATCACCGATCAGTGCATCCAGTGCAGGAATAATGACATGCAGTAGAAGCGGCCCACCCATGGCAAATAGTTTTTTTGTCGGTTTTGGACCAAAATGATAACCCGCCAAAATCCCCATACCAATGACTGGTAAACCTGGACTCAATAGCCAACCATAACGTTTTTTATCTAAAACACTACCGATTTTGCTTTCTAACTGAGCGAGCTGCTGTTCATTTAATTTTACTGGTGCATTCATGCGCTAGACTTCCCTAATTACTTCTTCTGTGTTTATATTCGTAAAATATGGGCAGCCAGAACAGTTTTAAGCGTCCAAAAAAACTATGCTATCGTCTTTGGCATTTAAGGATAAATGTTGACCTTTAAGCACATAATGACCATCTATAAATAGAAAATTAATATGAGTAAATATTTGAAATATGGATGCTTTAAGTAAAATTTTTGATGATATTCATCTCCACCGATCTGAATATATTTATTTGAGATCAAAGCATCCTTGGGCTTTTCATTTTCAAGATCACAATGCCATGGTTGCGTATGTAGTGATTCAAGGTCAGTGTGTTGTACATATAGATCAAGAGCAGGTCTTACTCGAAGCTGGCGATCTTTGCCTTATTCCCTCAGGGCAAAACCACCACTGCAAATCTATACAGTCTGATGTCTTGGTCGAATCAATAAACATCACGCCACTGTTTCAAGAGCAACGAAATAAAACCATTGAATTAAATTCTGCCGAATCTCATGAAGCAGAAGAATTATTTGTACTAGCGATCCGTGGACATGTCGACAGCATTATGGCAAAGCCTTTAGTGAATGCCCTCCCCACGCTGTTACATACACCACATATCATGAGCAGTACCGCACCGGAATGGTTGCAAATTGGCTTACATTTTCTGGCCGTTGAAGCGCATCAGATCCGTCCAGGCCGTGACAAAATTTTGGATCATTTGGTGAGTATTTTATTTATCGAATGTGTGCGTGATTATATTGCAGCCTTGTCAGATTCAAGCAGTTGGTTGCATGCCTTGAGTCATCCCGAATTATCCAACGCTTTGGCCGCGATTCATGAACAACCGCAGCATGCTTGGACCGTCGAAAGTTTGGCAGAACAATGTTGTATGTCGCGTTCTAAATTTGCCAGTTTATTTACTCAAATGCTCGGTGAATCACCACTCGCCTATTTGCAGCAACATCGTTTGCGACTGGCAACACAGCACTTACAAATGGGGCAACTCACTATTCAGCAAATTGCCCATCGTATAGGTTACTCATCTGAAACGGCATTTAGCCAAACTTTTAAAAAGTTTTATGATCTCACACCGAGCCAGTATCGACAGCAGCATCAGCTCGCAAAAACTGAGTCATCTTAAAGGTTTAATCTAAAAGCTTTAAAATCGCTTCCACAGGGTTTTCACTGTTACCTGAAAGCAGTTGTTTATGCATGGTGATGTGCTGCATCACTTGAATTTGCGATGTTTCAACATCCATCAAGCTTTCAATTTCTGCTGCTAATTTTTCAGGTGTTGCATCATGCTGAATAAGTTCCTGAATCACTTTTTTTCCCGCAATAATATTTGGCAATGAATAATACGGAATTTTGATTAGTAATTTCACCACATGATAGGTCAGCCAATTTAACTTATAAAAGGTCACCATTGGACGATGTAAAAGCATCGCTTCTAAAGTCGCTGTACCCGATGCCAAAGCAACAATATTGGATGCGTTCATCACCTGACGGCCAATTTTAGACTCAGTATCTGTGTTTTCCATCAAGCGAACTTTGGCTTGTAATGCTTCAGGGTACTGCTTGAGCAACACTTCGATTTGCTGTTTACGTGCATCATTGATTGCAGGAATCAGGAACACATAGTCTGGATGCTGCTCCGTCAAAATCTGTGCGGCAGATAGCACCAAAGGCCCTAAGCGCTCAATTTCACCGCGACGGCTGCCCGGAAGTAATGCAATGTGTTTTTGATGCTCATCTAAGCCTAACTCGTGTTTAGCCGCAACGAGTGGATTATCTAAAGGCAACTGACTTGCCAATGGGTGTCCGACAAATGCAGCCGGAACTTGCCATTTTTGGAAAAACGCTTTTTCAAATGGAAATAAGCAAAGGACTAAATCGATACTCGCCTTGATGCCATGTACACGGCCTTGTCGCCATGCCCACACAGAAGGGCTGACATATTGCACTGTTTTAATTGGTAGCTGTTTTTGCTTTAAGCTCTTAGATAAACGCAAATTAAAATCCGGTGCATCTATCCCTACAAAAACATCGACAGGGTTTTCAGTCCATTTTTCAACCAGACCATCACGTACAGCAAAGAGTTTTTTAATATCTTTTAAGACTTCAACAATCCCCATCACCGATAAAATATCCATCGGATAATAGCTGTTAAAGCCTTCTGCAATCATTTGCGGACCACCAATGCCTTCAAATTCCGCATCAATCCCTTGCTCTCGAAAACTACGGATAAGCTTGGCGCCTAATGTATCCCCCGATACTTCCCCAACCACGATGCCAATTTTAAGTTTCCGATTTTGCAAAAGTCTGTCCTTTTAACTCAATTTTCTTTAGCTATAGATTCTATACGAGTCCTTCGCAAAGTTAATAGATTTCCTAAAAAAAGCTGCACGTCTTTAATTCACCATCTTAGAAATATTCATCACTGCTATTTAGCTGCTGATTAAAATTTTTCCGCCAATGGTTCGGATTTGTGCCGTATTTATTCTTAAACATTTTACGAAATAGCACTGCGGTATTAAAACCAGAGGCTTCCGCAAGTTTATCAACTGAATAATCTGTCAATTCGAGCAATTCAGCCGCATATCGCAGTCTTTCATTATTTAACCATGTGACAATTGGTAGCCCTGTCGCATGGTTAAAATGTCTAGTTAGTGTCCTTCTACCCATATTCGAATAATGGCGAAACCTTATCTTTTTAAGGAGTATAGATTTTGCAGGAATGGACTTTAAGTTCACAGTCGCATATATCGATAAATAACTAATTAAAGACTAGGAAAATAAACCTACGGTGCGTTTTAGACATTGGATATCTATTTTCAGATCGTCACTCCTTTATATTCTTAATACATGATTTCACTGCAGCATAATCTCCATTTGAACTATCAACCAGTTGAGAAAGCCGAAATCAATAACTTAGCTTATATAAAATTTATTAATTTCCAAATTAAATTATTCTTTATCTATTTTTTTCACAAGTAAATCACTAATCGAGACAACGACTTATATTAATTAGTCATAAGATATGCACGTTTTTTGATATTTGGCATTCAGCGATGGTCGGTCCTTTAGAGTTCATTCTGGCAGGTGTAATTGTAGGTTTCTGCGTAGGTATTACCGGTGTTGGTGGTGGTTCATTGATGACCCCGATCCTGATTAGCCTATATAAAATTGAACCCCACATTGCGATCGGTACAGATCTACTGTATGCCGCAATTTCAAAATTTTGTGGTTCTTTAGTCCATGCCCGTAAAATGAATATCGTTTGGACCATTGTCATTTGGCTTGCAGTCGGCAGTATCCCTGCGTCATTTGCGACCCATTGGGTACTGGAAAACTATCTCAGCCAATCGACACATTACAAAACCGTCTTAACCATGTTTTTAGGTTTTATGCTGACGATTACAGGGATCTCAATTATTTTCCGTGGTCATATCGAAAAATTCTTTAATAAATTTCGAAAAACTGATCAGTTGGATGATATGAGTGCTGATCTGGAGCGTATCAATTTCCAAGCTAAAAATAAGCGTGCATATATCATCATCATGGGGATTATTTTAGGCGTATTCGTTACTCTATCGTCTGTTGGTGCAGGTGCCTTCGGTATTATGGCTTTGGTGCTTATGTTCCCGAACTTACCGATGATTCGTATTATCGGCTCTGACGTCGTACATGCCGTGCTTCTTACACTGGTTGCAGGCTTGGGTCATATGAGCTCAGGTAATGTCGATTTTCATTTATTGGGTTGGTTATTGGTGGGTTCTATTCCAGCGATTGTTGTCGGAACTTTGATCAGCTCACGTTTACCTGAAAAAGTTATTCGTAAAGTCTTAGGCATTACCTTGTTTGTTTTAGGCATGAATTTCATCATTAATCCAGTAAAATCAAAACCTGTCGAAAAACCAACAACTGCAATGTTGATCGCACCGACGGTGAATAGTCAGCAGGTTTAAATTAACTGCCCGATTCATCACTTTTTTTTCAGAGACTTATTGATCTTTTTTATAACATTTGAATGCTAAATTCATGTTATATTCGGCTCACGAAACAACCTTTTGTATAATCAAACCAGTGACGGCAATGAATACTTTACAGTCAAATTCTATTACCCAAAACGACATTGATGACGTGAATGTAAAAAGCATTCAGCCTCTTGTTACTCCTGCAGAACTAAAAAAAGAGCTACCTCTGACTGAAACTGCCTATCAAACAGTCCTTAAGGGCCGTGAAACTGTACGTAATATTTTAGATGGAAATGACAAACGTCTTTTTGTTGTCATTGGTCCATGTTCAATTCACGACACAGTCGCTGCACATGATTATGCTGACCGTTTAAAAGTTTTAAGTGACAAAATCCAAGATACAATTTATGTCGTGATGCGTGTGTATTTTGAAAAACCACGTACCACTGTTGGTTGGAAAGGTCTAATTAATGACCCAGACATGAACGATTCTTTCAACATCGAAAAAGGCTTACGTATTGGTCGTAAACTTTTACTTGAATTGAATGAAAAAGGTTTGCCTTGTGCAACTGAAGCACTCGATCCAAACTCACCACAGTACTACCAAGATCTTATCTCTTGGTCAGCGATTGGTGCGCGTACCACTGAAAGCCAAACACATCGTGAAATGTCTTCTGGCCTTTCTTCACCAGTTGGCTTTAAAAATGGTACAGATGGCGGTTTAACCGTTGCGACCAATGCCATGCAATCTGTTAAACATGGTCATAGCTTCTTGGGCTTAAGCGACCAAGGTCAAGTTTCAGTTATTCGTACCAGTGGTAACCCTTATGCACACGTTGTACTTCGTGGCGGTAACGGTAAACCAAACTACGACGCAGGTTCTGTTGCAGATGCCGAAGCGGCATTAGCCAAAGCAAAAGTTAGTGGCAAAATCATGATTGATACCAGTCATGCAAACTCAAACAAAGACCCGTACCTACAACCCCTTGTTCTGAAAAATATTACTGAACAAATCCTTGACGGAAACAAGTCAATCGTGGGTATTATGGTAGAAAGTCACTTAAAAGGTGGTCGTCAGGATATTCCTGCCAACCTCTGTGACCTCGAATATGGTAAATCAGTGACTGATGGCTGTATCGATTGGGATACGACTGAAAAAGTCTTGTTAGAGATGCATGAAGCACTTAAAGACGTGTTACCGACACGCTAAGTGAATGAAAAACGCCATCTTCAAGATGGCGTTTTACTTTGAAGGATTATTTGTCAGATGAATGAAATCGAAAATGCGTTAAGTCACATTGAAAACTTCCAATATATACATGAACACTTATTAACGTCAGGACAACCATCTCCTTCTGAGCTTCAAACGATCAAAGAATATGGTGTTTCAACAGTTATCAATTTAGCATTGACCGATGCATCCAATCATATCGAGCATGAAGACCGCATTTGCCTAGATCTAGGCCTGAACTACATTCAAGTTCCGATCTCTTGGGATACCCCTTCAGATGATCAATGCCTTTTAGTACTCGATATGATTGACCATTTGATTCAAGGTCAAACGGTTTGGCTACACTGTGCGAAAAACTTCCGTGTCAGCAGTTTGATGTATTTATATCGTCAATACTATATGGATGTTGATATGCCAAAGGCTCAAGAATTTATGCATCAAATTTGGGAACCTAATGAAACATGGACAGGTTTAATCCATGCGGTTGCCTTACAACTTCAAGGCCGTAAAGCAACTCAAGATTTACAACATGCACTGATCCATCCAGATCATTTTGCGTGAGAAATCAGTACTGTTGCAGTAGAAAGAATACCTTCTTGGCGACCAGTAAACCCTAATTTTTCGGTGGTGGTCGCTTTGATGCTAATTTGTGTAACTTCAACATCCATAACATTTGCGATACTTTGACGCATTTCTAAATTATGTTTTGCTAGTTTAGGGCGCTCACAAGCCACGGTAATATCAGCATTATTAAGTACATATCCACGATCTAAAATCATTTGGTAGACGTGTTTTAAAAGTACTCGACTATCGGCACCTTTAAATTTTGGATCTGTATCTGGAAAATGCTGACCAATATCTCCAAGTGCCAAAGCTCCTAATAATGCATCACAAAGCGCATGCAATACCACATCACCATCTGAATGTGCTTTGAGTCCATGTGTGTGTGGAATTTGAACACCAGCAAGCGTTACAAAATCACCTTCTTCAAATGCATGCACATCCATGCCCTGACCGATACGAATTTGAGCTATCATGCTTGAGTTCCTTGAGAAAATAATGATTGAAATCTTGTATTCACGCTTTCTATTTCGCTATAGTGTGGGCAAGCGCAACATAGTGAAAGTATAAGCGATCATGCTGTTGAAAACTGAAATAAATATCATCAAAAAATTCGGACTGGTTCTGCTAATAGGTTCTGGCCTAGCGACGTTTACGCATGCAGAAAAGATAGACTGTGATCATGCCAATACTCAGGCAAAAAAAAATTACTGTTCTAACGGTTTTGAAGAACAACGTGAAAAGCTAGATGGGCTTTTTTTAACAGCGCAGTTGATTACCGATGCCCCAATACGCTTACTGATAGATACGCAAAAATTATGGTATAGCCGAGTTCAGCAATGCAAAAACTTGGAGTGTTTTAAACAACAATTCGAGCTTCGCTATGAAGATTTGAATATCTACACCTCGATGAACCAAAGTTTAACGCAGCATTATCTGAAATTTGAAAATGGTCATTTTGCGACATCACCTGTACATTTAAAGGTACATCAACTAGGCAAAGACAGCATCAAAATTGAAGGCATTGCCTATCGTAATCCTAACAATCGAGTCGAAACACAAACCATCCCATTTTTAGCTTACACAACACCCGAACAAAAAAATCAAATCACCGATAATGAACACGACTGCAAATATCAGTTCAATTACAGTAAAGCCTTACTCTCAGTAAAAACTGAACAAAAAGGCTGTGAACGTTTTGCAGGGATTTATCGTTTATATGATTAAGATCAAATTCGAATGACTTAGAAAAATACAAAAAAGCCTCAACATTGAGGCTTTTTTGATGTCTAAAATATGTCAGTTAAATCGGATGTGTTTGCTGCACTTGCTGGCTAATCATTGCAGCTGTTGCCGCAGACAAGGTCCATCCAAGGTGACCATGCCCTGTATTATAGAAAATATGATCTCGCTTACCTGCATGTACTACAGGCATCATATTGGGCATCATTGGTCGTAAACCCGCCCATGGCACCACATGTTCTGTTGATAGATTAAAGTTACGATTCGACCAATCAATTAAGGGCTGAATGCGATCTGCACGAATGTCTCGGTTATAGCCATTAAACTCTGCCGTGCCTGCAACACGTAGTCGATTTGCACCTAAGCGTGAAGTCACAATTTTGGCACTTTCATCCAACAGACTCACCCAAGGCGCATTGGTCTGACTTTGTTCATCATTTAAGTTTATGGTAATTGAATATCCTTTGACTGGATAGACATTTACACGGTCACCGAGTTTATGCGCAAGTTCATAACTGCCTACACCACCACAGACCACCACAGCATCTGCCTCAAGTAAGGTATTTGCATCAGGATGTTCCATATTTTCATCACTGGCTTTTAACTGAACATTGACACCTTTTGCATGATGTTCAAAGTCAGTCACCTCAAAACCCCACATATATTTCACATCAAAGCGTTCTGTTGCTTTAGCAAGCTGCGTCGTAAATTTGTGGATGTCGCCCGTGGCATCAGAGATGGATCCGGAAATTTGAACAACTCCTATAAGTGATACTCTGCTCCTCAAATGATGTTATAAACATCAATATATGGAGTATTTTATGGCACGTAGACCAAGAAGAAATCATTCAAACGACTTTAAGGCTAAGGTAGCACTTGCTGCGATCAAAGCAGAAAAAACACTTGCTGAATTGAGTTCTGAGTTTGATGTTCATCAAAACCAAATTATTGACTGGAAAAATCAATTGATCTCAGCTTCCTCACAAGCTTTCGATCAATCAAAAGCTCCATCAGAACCTCCCATTGATCTTAAAAAGTTACATGCAAAAATCGGTGAGCAGGCATTAGAAATTGATTTTTTAGAAGGTGTGTTGAAGA
>NZ_VPEJ01000139.1:0-1146 GCF_013417245.1 Acinetobacter sp. YH16042 | reverse complement strand
TCAGAACGTCAGATCAGACGTTTACTGCAAAATACAAAGCTCAAGGCCCAGTTGGACCTACATTCAGGGCTGCTTTTCCCCTATCAGCTTTTTAATGGATGTTTTATGAGCAACAATGAATGTTTTAGCTTATATCTGGGTCAAATGAGTGATAAAGTATCACTCAAAATACCCAAATATAGATTTATAGATGAAAGAGTTTCTCTCCCAAGCCGATGACCTGCATGAAAAGTACCTAACCCAGGAAAAACAGAAAATTGAAGAGCACAAAATGCTGGTCAATCAGGTCTTGGAGTCATACGACCAGAAAACTGTTGCTGAAATACTTCGCAGGGTTGGACAGTATGACTGGACCCGTGAAACGCTGAATAAATGGCTCAATGGAAAGAGTGCACCACGGGCACTCAGTGAGGGCGAAGTGGAGATGCTTCAGCAAAAGATGCTACCGAAGCCACCAGCACACCATCCGGACTATAAATTCCGTTTTATTGATCTGTTTGCCGGGATTGGCGGGATTAGGAAGGGATTTGAGGAAATAGGGGGACAATGCGTTTTTACCAGCGAATGGAACAAGGAAGCCATCCGGACCTACAAGGCCAACTGGTACTGTGATCCTCAACATCATAAATTCAACGAAGATATCAGACAGGTTACGCTGACTGAAGATCCGGATATAGACATCAATGAAGCTTATGAACATATTGATAACGAAATTCCGGATCATGAGGTACTACTGGCCGGTTTCCCATGCCAGCCGTTCTCTCTGGCAGGTGTTTCAAAAAAGAACTCCCTCGGCAAGGCACATGGTTTTGAATGTGAAGCACAAGGAACACTGTTTTTTGATGTGGCACGTATTATTGCAGCAAAACAGCCAGCTATTTTCGTACTCGAGAATGTAAAGAACCTGAAAAGCCATGACAAGGGAAATACCTTCCGTATCATCATGAAGACGCTGGACGAGCTGGGCTATGATGTTGCAGATGCTGACGCGAGTGGTCCGAATGATCCAAAAATCATTGACGGCAAGAACTTCCTTCCCCAGCACCGTGAGCGTATTGTACTGGTAGGCTTCAAACGCAGCCTGGATATCAAGGGCGACTTTTCCCTGAAAAATATCAGTAAACTCTTCCCTGAAGTCCGTCCGAC
>NZ_VPEJ01000138.1:0-1160 GCF_013417245.1 Acinetobacter sp. YH16042 | reverse complement strand
CGTGTTCAGGATGCCGGGCATCGCTGGAACGACAGGGAGATAAATATCCATCGCCAGTGAAGCGAGGATGTCGAAAGGAGCCATCAGCAGCAGTGCTGCCGGCAGCGTATAGGCCCACGCGGGGCGTGTGGTGGTCATGACGAATCAACCCTCGATTAAGGAATACCGGGCGACGTCTGCTCGTCAGCAATCAGATGAGACTAGCCTTACAGAGCGCCGCAACAACAATACTGGTTGTTGCGGCTTACTTGTCTGCTGACTTGGAATTTCCCATCTGATTACTCCACGCTTACGAATATGAATTGCTACATTTTATCCGATTATCTTTTGCTTCGCAATGCGGCATGGGCGCACTCAGCGTTCCAGCCCCCTCTGCCGCCCTAACTGCCACGACACCGACCCGCCCTGCACGATGCCCATAACCTCGCGGCCGAGTTGGCGGTCGATGATCGGCCGCCACGGGACAAGGGTGAACTCATGGGATTTCTCGACCACGGCGAACTTGCCGCTCGATAGATGCACGGTTCCGGTAAACTTGCCGCTGACGCTCTCGCCGTCCGTGGCGGCGCGGAACGGCAGGCCCTTACTCAAAGCCATATCCGATCCGACGCCGGCTACCTCGCGCTCCCGCAGGATGGCGAGAAGGTTGCGCCGGTAGAAGACGCGGCTGTCCCGGCTGCGGGTGGCGTCGCCCTGTTCGATATGGTGCTCGCGGCGCTGGTCCATGGCTTCGCGGACTTGTTGCCCGAAGCCGGTTGGCGCAAGGTCGGCCGTCTCGCCGTGGATCAGCCGCCGGTCCAGCCAGGTCGCGCCGTCCGATCCGATCTGTTTGTTCAGATCGACCGGGGAAAGGACGCGAACGCTGGCCTGACTGTCTCGGCCGGCGTCATGGGCGGCGGCACGGCTGACCAGATCATCGGGGATGCGCCATTGGTCGGCGTCGATCCGCTCGACGATACCGGCCCGGCGTAGCGCCTCCAGCCGGCGCACATGGGCATCGACATAGCCCTCATAGTCGCCGCCTGGAACGCGGCACGTATAGGAAGAATAAACGCCCTTTTCACCCAAGTCCAACAGCTTTGGACCGCAGTTGACTCTTTCGACACCCCTGCGATGCAACCCAATCCGGCTGACGGGGAGCCAGCAACGCTGAAAATTTA
>NZ_VPEJ01000137.1:0-1175 GCF_013417245.1 Acinetobacter sp. YH16042 | reverse complement strand
ACCCCTTAACCCCAAAGGGCGCACTTTACTTGAATTTCAGCTTTTAGCCTCAAGTTAGTTTTATATCTCCAGTCAAAATGCCCTTAAGTCTATCTTTTAGGGCATTTTTTTGATCTTGGTATATTTAGTATATTTACGAAATCTCACGTAATGCTTGTATAGCAAGGCTTTCAGAGCGAATGTCTATGAGCGAACTGAAGCTTTATGCTTCTTAAATCCTTTTTTTCCCTGATTACAGCTCCCGTATGCGTCCAGATCGGTAGAACTTAGGCGTCGTCCCGCGCCGACACAAAGAAAAGCAAAATACTGGCATTTTGTCGCGTGTGCCGACCTACGGATCGGACATCACGCGACAAAATGCCAGTTCAAGGATTTTTTAAACGAAAGCGGTCATTTTTCATTGCTATTGCGTCCTGCTTGCACACGGATTAACATAATCAGGAAATTGATCAAAAAATGATCCAATACTCCGAGTTTATAGGGGGGGTTGAAAGGAATTTCTTAAATACCCCCACTAATAAGATGGGGGTAACGGTATCCGATCTATGCGCTCAATCTAAAAAAATCCAAATATTTTCCATAAAAAAAACCGACCATATTGATTTATGATCGGCTTTAGTTTTATATTGGATGCACGGTTATTAATTACTGGTAATAATTAATAACGAAAGTTATATGAGCTGAAACTCGATATAAGATTCAAGATTAAATCTCCGTGCTGTTAGATGATTATAACGTTCGTAGAATTAAAATAAATCCCTCTTTCGTTCTTAATCCGTCCAAATAATTAATTTCCGTCCTTGATGTGGGTGGGAGGTACAGTGACGCCAGCGCATTTTAGGTTTAAGTCTGCTACTGGGGGATCTGAACAAAGCAGACAACGGCATGAGTAGTCATAAAACGCTGATCGTGAGTATATTGGGGTAATCCCTTGCGGTGATCATTAAAAGGCGTTTATAGGCGGTTTTGGACGTGTTCAGGGGGTGATCTATGCCCTAACCAAGACAAGCGCAGCAATAGACTGTAATGCGCTCCTGTGAAACGATGGCTCGGCTCCGTAGTGATGCCTTACATTGTTCGGGTAATACTGCTTAGGGTGCTTTTAGTGCTCTAGGGTGAGTATTTCCTGATCTTCTCTAACTCTCACCATAATGATAAATCACTAATACTTGAAT
>NZ_VPEJ01000136.1:0-1182 GCF_013417245.1 Acinetobacter sp. YH16042 | reverse complement strand
AAATAGTCTATCGAGGGCGTGAAATTACTTTTGAAGAAGTATGTAGCGTTTTTCTTGATCCAGAGCTGATGTCCTTTGACGATCTTGGTCATTATGACGAACAACGGTTGATATCAATCGGTCTAAGCAATCGTGGTAGACTACTAACAGTGGTTTGGGTCGAACGTGGTGATGTTGCAAGAATCATTACTGCTTTTGAGCCATCACACAATCAAAAGCGGAGGTATAACCATGCAAAATGAATTAGAACGCTATAAAAATTTTGACCCTACCAATGCGCCAGTAGTAAAACCAAACTTCGTGAAAAAATTACAAGAACGCCATGCGATTGCTCAAGCAAAAGCTTTTGATGCGGATGTTGTAACTTGGCTAAGTTCTCAAGATGATGAAACAAAACAGCATATTAACGAGATGGTTCGTCATATCATGGCATTGAAACGTGTTTAATTAAAATTTTGCTCGATGCTTTGAAATAGGGCTTTAGCCATGTTTCAAAGTCGAGCCACTTTGCGTGCACCGGTATAAATTGAATAACGAAAGAAACCAAGCAAAGTACTGTCCCATCTCATAACTTGGTTGACTATGAAAATATATAATTTAGCCCAAAGTTTTTTCATTATTTCTGTGCTTACTGGCTGCATGGCAAAGCCTGCTTTAGTTTCTAATATTATAGAACCTGTAAAACCAGTATTTTTTATCAAGCAAAGTCCCGAAGTGAAGACTTATATGGTTTCACTTGCAGGTGGCAAATTACATTTAGATCCACATGGTTGTATTCGTCTAAACAGTGATACCAGCCCTTTTATTATCTGGGCTAGTAGCAGCGAGTTAGAATATACAAGTGACGGTAGGATCAGTATTACCAACAAATTTAATAATCATAAAGTTTTTGTAGGTGATGAAATTAGACTTGGTGGAGGCCAGTACCCAACGAAACCTCGATCTATTACTGACCCTATTCCTGATGTTTGCGCTAACCACGGTTATTGGATTGCAGCTCCGCTTTAAAAAGCATTATTTAGGGTCAATCACGCAATAATCTTTGTTTGGTCCGTGACAGTCATTTTTCATGATCCGGACACAGGATTTACCATTACAGTTTTTAATATCTAGGTTATATCTTTGTTCTAGCCAAGCTGCTTCTGCACGACGTTCTTTGATCTCATCAAAACTTGGAATGAA
>NZ_VPEJ01000135.1:0-1192 GCF_013417245.1 Acinetobacter sp. YH16042 | reverse complement strand
AAATGGACTTAAAAAACTACTTTTACCGGACATTAAACTACAAATGCCGGACAAAATGGACTTAAAAAACTACTTTTACCGGACATAGAAACTACTTTTACCGGACATTAAACTACAAGAAAAAGTTTGTAGTTTTGTTAAAAAACTACAAAAATAGTAGTCAAAAAATAAACGACAATGTATGTTTAAGCTACATAAATACCAATGTAGTTAGTTAGTTTTTTGGGGTTGTAGTTATATGGACGAAAATAAAAAAACATATCCTCTGAGCTGGGTTGTTATGCAAAACAATGTTCAAGAATGCTTTAAGAGTATGAACATTGATGAAAAACGAATGTTAATACTTGCTAGCCCAATTGCTAGAACCACTGATGCAACTGAAAAAGACCGAATTATGATTACGGCAGAAGAGTTTGCTAGAGAATGTGGCATTAAAACGCATTCCGCATATACGCAGTTAGAACTAGCCAGCAAGAATCTACTTAAAAGAAATTTCTCTTATAACAATGAAAGAGGAAAAAAGGTGCTGTCGAATTGGGTGATTGATTGCACTTATGAAGACGGAGGGATAGCTATACGTTTCCCTGAAATCGTTCTACTGATGTTAAAAGAGTTTGATAAATTAAACCCTTATACAAAATATAAAAAAGATATCGTACTAAGTTTGAAAAAAGATTACTCATTCGATCTTTATCATTTAGCTAAAAAGCATCAAGCAATGGGACAATTTGAAATGTCCTTAGAACATATAAAAAATGAGCTGGGTTTGCCCAAATCTTATGACAAACTCTGTAATTTAAAAGACCGAGTAATGAAGCCTTCATTAAATGAGATTACAACTAATACAGATATTGAACTCACTTATGAAAATGTAAAAAAAGGGCGTTCAGTAGTTGGCTTTAAATTTATAGTGAAAGAAAAACCTAAGCCAAAATTAATAGCGCCTCAGCGAGATCAAAGAACTATAGATATGTTCTGCAATTTATCTGATGCTCAAATTAACAAGTACAGCACTATTTTATCTAAACTTTCTGAGCTATCAGACCTCAGTAATTTCCCAGACTACCCGACATTTGCCCTCTGGATTAGTGGCATCTTACGAGATCCGAAAAGTGTAAGAGCGGAAACAACAAAACGGATTTTTAAAGCTCTTCATAGCAAGACGGATTTTAAACCATGAGAACTACGGATG
>NZ_VPEJ01000134.1:0-1213 GCF_013417245.1 Acinetobacter sp. YH16042 | reverse complement strand
TTTTGCGCTAGGCCAAGCGCCTTAGCGCCCTGTCGGCTCTCAACATCCACCAAACTTTTCCCCGATTTACGTGCAAAAAGCTCCGCAGTCTCAGGACTTTGGACTCTGTAGACGATTTTAAGGGGTGCATTTTCAAAGACTGCATCGATGACAGTTTCAGGCTTTAGATCACTTGGGCAGTCTCTTAGATCACCAAGGCTTTGATGTGCCATAAGTACATGAAGCCCTTTATCACGTGCAGCACCCAAAGCTTCGAGCGCAGTCTTTGAGATGTGATACTTAAGCTCATCCAAAACGACGAGGATCTTTTTAGGCGTACTTTCTATACGATCACGAATTTCTGTTTGCTGTATAAGCCAGACTAAAAGTATCTTTTGGATGCGGATGATGCGGGAATTTCTCATCGATCCGACGATGTAAACAACCCCCGCTTTTTGTACGACGCTCAAAAGGGAAAGTCCCAGTTTTGCGTTGATCGATGGAGTACGGGCTAGCTCTGAAAATTTTGCTTTAAATCCTTCAGCTTTATCCATCATTTTTCGATGGGCTTTAAAGATGCTTTGAGGTGTATCTCCTACCTCAAAAAGTTCAGAAATGCTCCACGCCATATCTCGGTCTGCTAGCTTGTAGTAGTCGGAGGCTTCTCCTTTCTCTCCAAGCTCAAACCCCGCAACTAAAAGCTCCTCAAGCTGATCTTGATCACACCCTTCGAAGATCGAAAATTGTGGCTTTTTTTTCCGTAAGTCGATGTAGTAGTAAGGCAACCCCGCATCATCGGCCGCTTTTTTGGCTTGGGCTGCCCCATATTCGTCGTCTTTCGGATCAAAGATAAAGCAAGGCTGACCTGCCAAAGCACACTGAGCGACGATCGTCCCGATGGCTCGACCTTTCCCTGCGCCCGAAGTCCCGACTATTTGGCAGTGAGGCAGGTCACCTTCCCAGTAGATCGGCTCGCCTTTCTCATCGAGACCGAGAAAGAAACTGCCCGCTTTATAAAAATTTTCAGGGTTAAAAGATGGTGCACTTTGCTTTTTTTCAGCTTCCTTTGCGACTTCTCGTACATCCGTCAAGTGATCCCTTTCTGTCCCTGCTTTTTTAGTGAAGAAAGACAGAAATTTTTCTGTAAAAGGTACATAAAGACGCTCAAGCAAAGCTATTACAAGCATCCCAAGCACCAAAAACCCGCCATGAGCAAGGGCGTCAGACCATCCTG
>NZ_VPEJ01000133.1:0-1220 GCF_013417245.1 Acinetobacter sp. YH16042 | reverse complement strand
AAGTGCCAGAGACACCACCGAGATAGGTTGGAGTACCCCAAATTAGTCCATCATATTGACAGAGTAATTCAGGTTGAGACATCAACTGTTCAGCGGTGAATAAATCAATTTTAGGTGGTGTTTCAAAAAGTATGCTGAAACAAAGCAGGTTGAATTTTGATAAAATAGAGAAATGCGAATAACTCTAGAAATCAAATGTCCAACCTGCCTCAGTGACAGTATAAAGAAAAATGGCATCAAAGTAGATGGGAAACAAAACTATCAGTGCAAAGACTGTAAACGTCAGTTTATTGGTGACCATGCTCTGAGCTATCTAGGATGTCATTCAGGCATTACTCGAAAAATATTACAGTTGATGGTCAGAGGTAGTGGTATACGAGATATCGCTGAAGTTGAGCGAATCAGTATCGGTAAAGTTTTACGTACTTTAACCGAATCGACCTACCAAATTCAGCCTAAACAAAGTCATTATGAGTCTCTTGAAGTTGATGAGTTTTGGACTTTTGTGGGAAATAAAAATAATAAACAATGGCTTATTTACGCCTACCATCGAGAAACAGGTGAGATTGTTGCTTATTTTTGGGGTAAAAGAGACTTAGCTACAGTTCAACGATTGAAGGCAAAGCTTAAACAATTAGGTATTCACTACACCCGAATTGCAAGTGATCATTGGGACAGTTTCATAACTGCTTTTAAAAACTGCAAGCAAAGTATTGGTAAATTTTTTACTGTAGGTATTGAAGGTAATAATTGCAAAATAAGGCATCGAATTAGGCGCGGTTTTAGAAGGAGTTGTAATTTTTCAAAAAAGATTGAAAACCATTTTAAAGCTTTCGACTTAACCTTTTTTTACATCAATAATGGCTTCATTTAATGTCAGCATACTTTTTGAAACACCACCAGATTTTTTATTTTCATTACTTCTTTTATTTAACATTTCTTGTCCTAAATCTTTCCAAATTTGCCACTTCATATCATTTGGATCAATTTCAGCAGTTTTTATAAGTACTCCAAGCAATTCAGCAGGATCACGCTGATCTAGCTTAGCAATCTCAAAAAGTGCGCCTAATTGGATAAGGTGGCGTGTACGAGCTTTACGTTCAGCTTCCTTTTCTGCATTCAATAATTTTCTAACAGCAACTTTTTGCTTATTTGCTCGATCTATGGCTTTTTCAGCTTTGATCAAGGCATTAATTTTTTTCTCTTGGTCAGATGTTCTG
>NZ_VPEJ01000132.1:0-1232 GCF_013417245.1 Acinetobacter sp. YH16042 | reverse complement strand
TCTGGTTAGGTTGGGCTTCTTTCGACGGTGCAATCCAAGAAATCCCTAGTCCGTTGATTGGTGCTCTTATCAGGTACGCACTGTAATCTTTCGATACCGCAGCGTGATTCGGAGGCAGAGCCGGAATTTCGTTTTCCGGTACGTTTTATTACCACAATTTGCCTGTTTATCCTTTCGGAGACCGGGCTAAGTCCGAGTCAATCAAGTGGTGCATTTGAGTTAATGTCTTTGAATGGTTTTAAGGAAGTAGTGACAAGCTAGCTTCCCATTGCTAAGATTGGATTGTCTAGGTCTGATCTTAGCAACGAATGCACCGAATCAGATTAGCAGAGCCGAAGTGATGTCACAATCATTTCGGCTCTGTGCCTTTCGGAGTATCACAAAAAAATCCCGTCATATTTAAATCCGCAACGCTCGCCGCAAGATGAAAATTTATTTTTCATCGAGGAAGCGGAAGTGCATCTGATGCTGATTGGTACTCGGTCACTCCGTTTTATTATTTTCCCGTTTTTTCTTGGCGCGTTTGTACATAGTTTTTACGGTAAGCACGCTTAAATTATGGGTTGTATGCTCATTTAAACAATCCGTTATGCGTTGCCATGATCGGTATTTTCTGGCTTCGGTGATTTCATCAAATGCTTCATCAAACACTTTTTGCATACTTTTGAGTCCACCAAAGGTCAGTAAAAAAATAGTTTTATTGAGCGATTCTCTTACAGGTTTGATCCCCGATTGTCTGATAGCATCGGCGATATGTTTTTCGAGTCTCTCTAATTCTTTTTTTTCCATCCCGATCACCTAAAAAATAAAATTAATGTGATGATAAGTGCATTACTGAGTAGAACGGTTAGGAAAAAGGTTATCGTCCAGCGAGTCAGCTTTTGTTGTGTTTTTTGATGTCGTTTTTTTTCATCATCCAGTTCTTGCCTTAAATGTGAGTATTGTTCACTGAAATCATTCAGAAGTTTTTGACTGGCGTTAAGCGTGCTGAGTTGATGATTGACTTCTAAGTTCCATTTTCGGAGGTTGTGGCGCAGTTCTTGGTCAATACGGGTGACATCATCCTGTAAACGTTCTGTGAGCGTTTTTCTCGGTGAAAGATGGAGTGATTCAGCGAGGATTTCACGTGCTTTGTTGGTGATAGTTTTATTTTCTCGTTCAGCAATGATTTGAAGTTTATCTTTGAGATCATCTTCAATTCTAAAGCTCACCGTTGTTGTTTTTTTGCTCTC
>NZ_VPEJ01000131.1:0-1250 GCF_013417245.1 Acinetobacter sp. YH16042 | reverse complement strand
ATCTGCTTCTCGATGGGATCAGTTTATTGCCCTGTTAATGTCCCAACTTTCCTGCCGACAAAGCCTACGGGATATTCAATCCAATCTTGAGTCCCAGCAGGAAAAGCTAAGTCATCTCGGAGCAAAGTCTATTCCCCGAAGCACGCTGGCACGAATCAATGAGCAGCAGCCTGCTGCCTTGTATCAACAGCTATTTTACAAGTTGCTTAAATACTATGAACACTCAAAAGTAGCTCATAAATTTCGCTTTAAGAATCCCTTGTATTCCTTGGATGCCAGTCATATTGACCTGTCGCTTTCCTTATGTGAATGGGCCAAAGTTCACGACTCAAAAGCCAGCATGAAACTCAGTATAGGATTGAATCACAGCAATGATATTCCTGAGTTTGTTGCAGTTGAAAATGGCAAAGAAAATGACATGGTACAAGGCCGCAAATTCCAGTTTCCTGCTGGCAGCATTGTAGTTTTTGATAAAGGCTATGTCGATTACCAATGGTATGCAAATCTGACTGCTCAAAACATTGGATTTGTCACACGTTTTAGGCCTAAATCTGTGTATCAGGTGATCCAGCAACATCCAGTGCTTGAATCCAAAGGTATTCTAAAAGATGAAACCATTCAGCTGAATAGCGCACATGCCCTAAAAAGAAAAGCCCCAGTGTTAAGAAGAATTGAATATAGAGATCAGCAAAGTGGCAAGCACTTTAGCTTTCTCAGCAATAACTTTCATTTAGCCGCCTCCACCATTGCGGCGATTTATAAAGATCGTTGGAAAGTTGAGCTGTTCTTTAAGGCGATTAAGCAGAATCTCAAATTAAAAGCGTTTCTAGGCCGCAGCAGGAACGCAATTCAGACACAAATCTGGATTGCGATGATCGCCTATTTATTGGTGAGTTTCGCTCGACATTTAGGAAAAACAGGTTGGACAGTTCAACGTTTACTCAGAATAATTCAAGTGAATTTGTTTGAAAGAAGAACTTTAAAAGCTTTATTTTCACCCGATAAAATACCCATAAAACAAGAGGAAGCTCAAATGAGCTTCCTCTTGTGAAAAATTGTGGGACAGCAATGGTAGTCATACACTCTTTTTTTATGCGGCAAAGCAAAACAAATAAAAAATGAAGATAAAAAAAAGGAGTCCTGAAGACTCCCTATAAACCAAGAATTGCTACAGCGCTTGGCATTAAAACGTACATATTTCAACAGAATCACCTTCGATGTAGGCAGAAGTTCTGCCGCTATCTTCAGCT
>NZ_VPEJ01000130.1:0-1259 GCF_013417245.1 Acinetobacter sp. YH16042 | reverse complement strand
TTAGTGATTTGGGGCGAATGGTATGTCAATAAACTGCAATGACTTGTTTAAAATGAGTGATTCAACGAAATATTTTATTTATGCAAGTTTATTCTTACTAGTATCTATTCTTTTTTGTTTACCTGCTTATGCTAGTAGCTGTTGGTTAGGGCAGTCTGCAACGTTAAGTTTAGGAACATCAAATGCTCAAGGCTCAGCACTTGTTTCAACAGATGTTATTGCTGACTGTTACTTTAATTCAAACCAGCCTGTAACGTATAAGCTATGTTTAGTGGCTGATAGTTTTGATCCCGCAGGTAGTACTCCTCGAAGTATGATTATTTATAATCCTGTAAGAGCATTACTCAATTATGAATTATATTCTGATGCAGCAAGAACATTTAAGATTCCTGATTCAGAACGTAAAAACCAAGCACAATGCCAAACTTTCCAGTTTGAAGCAGGAACTGGAAATGTCAGTACTCGGCTTAAACTATATGGTCAGGTGTTGCCTGGACAGAACGTACCAGCAGCATACTATCAAACGAATAGTATTGGATTGAAACTTTATTCTGCATACAAGGTTGGATCAGAAGTACCAACGGATACAGAAGCCCTTGCAAATTCGAATACTGGTAATAATAATTTAATTGTTAACTCATATTATGAAAATAGTTGCTTAATTCAGTCGGCAACAGATATTAACTTTGGTGCGGTTGACCAACTGAAGACACCGTTAATAAGCTCAGGAAATATACAGTTAGCCTGTCCCGTTGGCACTATTATGCAAGTCAGTTTAAATAATGGCATCAATGCGCAGGGCACACAAAGAAGAATGAGAAATGCTTTAGGAAACTATATCCGATACAACCTTTCTAGGAACGCACACGATGATCAACCTTGGCAAGGTAATACCTTTTACTCTGTAGATAATCATAATATACCTGTATATGCAACGGTTCCAGCTCAACCCATCAGTAGTACTGGGCAATACTCTGACACGATTACAGTAACTCTAACTTATTGATTTTTATTTTAAAATTAATAGGTAACCGTCGCAGTTACTGTGTCACTATATTTCCCAGCAGGAACATTAGCATTGGGAACCTTACCCCAAATCTTAATATTTTGTGTTTCCCCTGTCCCCTGTTGTGACAAACGATTGTCTGCAATATTGCCCCATTCTTGGCTCATGGCAACATCTTGATAATGCTGATAAGGAATTTGTATGGAAATATCATTGGCATGCTTCAAACGACCATCACTATTTAAAGCAATAT
>NZ_VPEJ01000012.1:0-94442 GCF_013417245.1 Acinetobacter sp. YH16042 | reverse complement strand
AGCAAGTAACTTGGACCAGTGTTGATCATTTAGCATTGTTCGAGGCATAGCGAGTGTAAAATTGGGTTTGGCGATTTAATTTTACTATCTCGCTATTTTTTTAATCAACAAATGTCAACAGACCCTAGTACATAACTGTACCATGCCCAAGTGATGCATGCGGTAAAGAGAATCAGCATGCAAAATAATCTTAAACTTTTTTTATTGGCAAGATCGACCTGCATAGACATTCCTATTTATACGGAGCTTTGTTCAAAAATAATATTCCTTAAACTCGATTTTAATTGACCTGTCGAATAACCATCCCCGCTTTAAAGGCCTCTACATTTTCCACCAATTGCTGCACAATGCGTTGTCGCGCATCGACGCTGCCCCATGCACTATGTGGGGTAATGATTAAATTTGGAATACTTGGGTCGAGCAGCACATTACCCTGCTTGGGTGGCTCAACCGTCAAGACATCGGTTGCTGCGCCTGCGATCGTGCCTGATTTTAATGCCTCAGCTAAGGCAGTTTCATTGACAACACCACCTCGTGCGCAATTGATCACAAAGGCCGATGCTTTCATTTGAGCCAAGCTTTCATGATTGAGTAAATCACGGGTTTCCTCTGTTAAAGGACAATGCAAACTCAGAAAATCGACCTGCGCTAGCATCTCAGAAAATGCCACACGCTCAGCTGCCATAGGTCGATTCGGTAGCGCACCAATCATAATTTTCATGCCAAAAGCTTTAGCCAAATGTGCCACGGCTTGCCCCAATTCGCCATAGCCGACAATCCCCAAAGTCTTACCAGCCAACTCAATAATTGGAAAATCCAGTAAGCAGAACTGATCCGCTTTTTGCCAATCTCCCTGTTGGACCGCCCGATCATACTGTCGAAAGGATGTCGCCAAGTTCAACATTAACATCAAGGTATGCTGTGCGACCGCAGCGGTGCCATAAGCTTGGCAATTACACACCACGATGCCTTGTTGCTGTGCGTGTACAAGGTCAACGTTATTGGTGCCAGTAGCAGAAATCAAGATCAGTTTTAATTGCGGATTGAGCTGCATGTGCTCAGCATTGATGTGTACTTTATTGCTGATAATCACATCAGCCCCTTGTATGCGCTGAGCAACCTCTGCAGCCGTTGTTGCGGGATAGAGCGTCAAGTCATCAAACTGTGCTTCTAGTCCGCTAAAATCTAAGTCCTGTTTATCTAGAGACTGATAATCTAGAAATACCGCTTTCATGGCTGCTTCCCTTCTGGCCGATTATAAAGATTCGATTGTGAATGATTAAAACCTGTGATGCACCAAAGTGCAATCGAACAGCATATAAAAAAACCCGCTATTTCGCGGGTTTATCGAGATGATGTTGCAGTGAATTTCGAATTTTGAGTATGACATAAATGGTCAGTATCGTAAGTAACAACATACTGCTGCTAAAAATCAGTATGCTTGAACTAACCCCCTGTGCATAGGCTGAACCCATGGTCAGCACTAAGATGAATAATACAGCAAGCATCTGCGTTGAATGCATACTGATACCCCTCATATTCCTTATGATGTTCTGGGCAGTATGATTGTTTTTTATACTACCTTTCTCTCATCATAATCCCTTCCTACAAATTAGCAAGCTTTGGATTTTCAAACAAATGCCGAGCTTAAATCTGTTCGGGCTGCACCACAAACTGGCAAGATGCATCGGCGTTTTCGACAAAGAAGACTTGACCAAATTCATCGCTACTCAAACGCAGTTCTTTATAGTTGAGCGTGTAATAGCCCACATATTTCTGCATTAAAATCGGATGCATACCTGTCGCCAGTTCATCTTGAGCTAAGACCAATTTCATTACCTGACGGTCATTCATCACCACCATGTAACGCTCATCTTGGACTTGTACGTATACCAGACCTGTGCCCTTGGGCTGCAAAGGGATCAAAAACTTGTGATTCAGTGCAATCACACCGGCTGCATAGCTTTCAATTTTTTGGCTAATCACGTTAAACACTAAACCATGATCAAACTGGTCGAGTAACAGGTTACGATTATCCTGTGGCACAAAAGTTGTGATCCCCAACTTTTGCAGATCTTGCTCACTGACTTGTTTGTTATTAAACAATACTCGTAATAAGGTCTGCTTTTGTTTGGCATCAAAAAATTGTGGATCAAGCTGAAACGAATTACTTTTTAAAATTTCACCCAAGGCATCACGATGGCGAGTCAGCAAATTTTCGATGACTTTTCGATAGTAGAATTTGCTGTTTTTCTTAACCCGACGCATTTTTTGATAAAAATACGGCGCATCAAAAGGATGTCTCAAGAAATCATTTAACAGTTCTGAACTCGCCAATACCGCAATGGCATCATGCCCTGTAAACGGCAGATGCAACACATGCACATGCGGAATTAAAGCCTGTAGTTTTTCAAAGTGAGCGCGATCTTCTGGACAATAAGGATCATACACAACGATATATTCGCGTGTAGTCGATACATCTTCAGCAAGTACTCGCATATTGGCATGCAGATTAGGTTGAAAGAACATGCCATAGCGTGTATCGACAATGTCTTCAGGGTCTATGGAGAACTGTGGCACCATACTCACCACGCGCTGGAATCCAAATAAATTGGCATACTTAATGGCTGCATAGCCACCCATGGAACCACCATAGGCAATTCGCAGCTCAAATTGCTCTAGGATCGGCTTGATGGCTTGATACATCGGTTGCATTGACGATGCTGGAAACCACGATTTTTGTTTCGGCATCACACCGATCACATTAAAATCATATTTTTGCAAAGACTTCTCTGCATTGATGCTCAAGCCCTTGGCGCGGGTAATCAAATCACCGAAGGAGAAAATAAGCTCACGAGAACTGCCAGGCTGAAAAATGACACGAATTTGATCATCTTCAAAAATGATGTGCTTTTCCATTGTACTTTGCTCCAGTCCTTGTTGCGTCACGCTTTTCCTTCCTTGTTGCATTCAAAGTTTATCTTGTTCCAAATATGCTATTTTATAGAGGCCATACAGATTAAAAAGTGCAGAATATGACACATTCAATACATCCTGCCGCACAACAAGGCTTTAGCTCAGCAGCTGAACTCTATCAACAAGCCCGCCCTGACTACCCGATTGAAATCATTGCATGGCTACAACAACATTTAGCTTTAGCCCCTCAAGCCCATCTGGTGGACTTAGGCTCAGGTACAGGAAAATTTCTCGAGTATATTCGTCCACTCAGTGAAAATATCACCGCAATCGAACCTGTGCATGAAATGCTGCAACAATTGCAGAAAAAACATCCGCATATTGCAACTTTATCCGCCAAAAGTGATCAGATTCCACTGCATGATCATTCTGTAGCAGCCGTATTTTGTGCTCAATCTTTTCATTGGTTTGCCACACCTGAAACCCTCAATGAAATCAGTCGTATCTTAGTCCCCAATGGTGATCTTGTATTGATTTGGAACCAACGTGATATTCAAGTCAATTGGGTCAAACAACTCGCTGATGTCTTGAGTGAACTCGAAGGTGACACACCACGTTATCATAGTGGGCAATGGCAAAAAGTGTTTGAGCAGCAGCAAATATTTAAATTAATTGCCGAAACCACCTTTCAACAATTGCATCATGGTACAGTGGAACACGTGGTTTCCAAACGATTATTGTCCACCAGTTTTATTGCAGCGCTAAGCACGGATGAACAACAAAAACTGAAACAACAATTTGAAAATATCGTGGCTGAATCAACCCAAAAGACTGCACAGGATTTGATTGATTTCCCCTATATCACGCATGTCTACATCTTTAGAAAAACACATTAGGACACGATTATGCTCATGCCTATCTCTTTTAAAAAACTCAGTGTCATCTTCCTCATGGGTACAGTCTTAGGACTCACTGCATGTGAAAAATCATCAAAAACAGTGGAACAAAATAGTGAAATCAGTTCCGATGATCAAATCATGAAAGAGCTGAGTAGTGATCCTATTAAAAACTTTGCCAAGACCCCAGATGATCTACACGACCTCACGCTTCTGACGCAATATGACGAGAGCTTTAGTCAAATTAGCGATGAGATGGAAGATGAGCTGATGAAACTGCGTGAGGAAGGCAAACTCACTGATGAATTTGCTACACAGCGTAAGCGTGACAACATCCAGTCAGCACTGAATATGCTCAAAGAACTCGAAATGAAAACTGAACAAGGCCGTTACATTCAAGGCTTGATGTACCAGTACTGGGACAATCAATCACAAATTTATCGTGAGAAAAATCAAACAGCCGATGGTGAGTTGAAAAATCCTAGTGATAGTGTCAAAGGTCTCGGTCAGTTTATTCATGCTCAAGAACAATTGGGACATTGGCAAGAACAATATCCTGAACTACAAAAAACTCGACAACCCTAATCATCCACCCTGTTGCAATCTATGCACCCAAATTCAACATGGATGAATGAGAAGGTAACACGAGCTAAAAGACACAAACTAAACTCAACTTCAAGGGCACATCCATGCCCTTGATGTTATTGCTCAATCTTGATTTTCGCTATGGTCGTTCAGCATATTGTGGTAAATCATCATGAATACTGTCCCATTCTGCTTTTGAGCTGACGAATATATGGCAGACTGGTACTTGCTGTATGGGTGTATCCAGTGTTCCTATACGTAAGCGATAGTAATCCGGGGTATCGGTTTTAATACTCATAATTGGTGAACCACATTCCCCACAAAAACAACGCTGTGTGGTTGGTGAAGATTGAAACTTTTTCAATACCTGTTCACCCGACACAATTTTGAAATCTGCTTTGGCTATTGGAGCATTGGTCGCAAATGCCGTACCATTGGCTTTTCTGCACCGAGAACAATGGCATTGCATGATCTCACCGATCGGACCATTGATCTCATAACAAACCGCTCCACACAAGCAGCTTCCGGTATATTGTTCTTGTACGCGCATAGTGGTCTTTCTTAGAAGAATTTCATCTCAAAATATCACAACTCCTCAGCAAGATTGTGACAATTTGAAGCGCTTAGCTCTGCAAAGAAACCAGATAGTTTTGAACCCCTTCACCCGCTGCTCGACCGGTCGCAAGGCATGCTGTCAGTAAATAGCCTCCAGTAGGCGCATCCCAATCCAACATTTCACCGCAAGCAAATACTGCAGGATTGCTCTTCAATTGTAACCCATCATTTAGGACTGAACGCTTCACACCACCTGCGCAGCTAATCGCCTCATCTATCGGGCGAAATCCATCAAGGTGAATATCTAAATGTTTAATTTTCGCAGCAAGTAAGGCAGGTTCATGCCACAAAGATTTATCCACCAGTTCACGGACCAGCGCAGCTTTCGCCGCATCTAAACCGGCTTTACGCCAAACATTGGTTAAAGACTGCTTCTTCGAAGGCTGTAGTTTCTTTGCCAATTGCTCAACACTTTGATCTGGCAATAAGTCCAAAGTTAGCTGCATGGGCTGAGCAGATTTCACCTGTTGACGCAGTGCTCGACCTTGTTTGTAGATCAATCCACTTTCCAGTCCATAGTGTGAAATGATGATATCGCCTTGGGTCGGCTCGGCTTGATCGACCCATGCATTGACCCGCTTTAAAGGCTGTCCAAAAACGGGTTGCATGAACTTCGACCAAACACGTTCCACACCAGCATTACTGGCCTGAAAAGCTTCAATGCTCTCAGGCTGTAGCCATTTTTGCCATGCGCCATCACTGCCTAAACGTGACCAAGACACAGCCCCACACGCCATAATAATCGCATCAAAGCCAAGCGCTTGATTTGATCCATCAACAAGGTTTTGAATTGTCAGCTGATTGGACTGTAAGTCCAAAACTTGATGTCGATAATGAAACTGTACCCCGTCTAGACTAAGACGTTTTAACCATGAACGCAGTAAAGGCGCAGCTTTCATTTCAATAGGAAAGACCCGACCCGATGAACCAATATAGGTTTCAATGCCCAACCCCTTCATCCATTGTTGAATCCATGCTGCATCCCACTGCTTAACCCATGGACTCAGCCATTCCACTTGATCATAGCGCTGCACAAATTGTTCAATGGGTTCTGCATGCGAAATATTCAGCCCCGTCTTGCCCGCCATTAGAAATTTACGGGCTGCCGATGGTTTTTGCTCATAAACATGAATGTCATAGTCAAATTGGCTAAGCACTTCCGCCGCCATCAATCCCGCAGGACCTGCCCCAATGATTGCAATACGCTGAGTCATGCCCAATTATTCCGCAGATGCTTCGGTGGGTTGCTTACCTTGTAGCGGCTGAAAATCATCAAAACGTGTGGTGTAATCTACAGGCTTGGTAATGATTAACTGCTGACAGAGTTCACCACGTTCTAGATATTTAATCTCAAAGTGTGTACGTGCTGAAGTCTCTGCAATGCGTTCTTTGACAAAAGGTAGCTTCCAAACATCAATTAACTGCTGCTGCGCTTCCTCAATATATTCAGGAATATTACTGGCCAAGGTAATCTGACCACCCGGCTGCAAACGCGACAATAGAAATTCAAAAAACGGCATATTTAACCAGCGCTGTGCAGGATTATGCGGTTCAGGGTTGGGATACAGAATAAAGAATTGCTGTACTTGCGCAGGATGTAAGGCATGTACAACCCAAGGAATTGCATCTGCATGAACAGGGCTAAGATTTTGCTGCCCTTCAATTTGATGCTGTTTTTGCATTGCCAGAAATTTTTCACGTGTACGCTCAACAGCAATCAATTGAAATTCAGGGTGATTGGCTGAAAATAAGAATGCGTGTTTACCTTTACCAGCCCCAATTTCCACACAAATCGGTGTGGAATCAATCGGCTGAAAATCACGGGGAGCTCGCATACGCTGCGCTTGAAATTGACGAATAGGCATAAACAGATCAAACTAAACAGAACGGCATAAGTCTAACAACTGCGACTGTATTTGCCTAATTGAATCATCCGTTTTTGCTGGAGTTAAGCATGCCCACCACCATGAATTGTCCACGCTGCGGCAAACTCACCACATGGGAAAACAATGAATATCGTCCGTTTTGCTCAGATCGCTGTAAATTGATTGATCTCGGTGCATGGGCCAATGACGAATATCGCCTGCCGACACAAGATGCACCTCAGGCCGATGGTGGCCGTGAAGAAGATCAATTCTAAGGACTCAAGTGCATAAACCTATTTTTTAGGTAAATAAAAAAGGAATCCGTTTGGATTCCTTTTTTTGTTAATTCAATTTTCTCTATCTTGTTGCTTAACCCGCTTTACCAGCAACGAAAGGGTTATGTTGTTTTTCATAACCAATCGTACTCATTGGACCATGCCCTGAAATAAACTGGGTGTCATCCGGCAAGCTAAAGCATTCACGCTGAATGGAGTCGAGTAATTGTTGATGGTTACCACGTGGAAAATCTGTCCGGCCTATCGAGCCTTTAAATAACACATCCCCCGTCCAAAGCACGGCATATTTTGCGTTATAGAACATGACATGACCCGGTGTATGCCCCGGTGCAAAACGAACTTCAAACTCTTCTTCACCCAGCTTCAAAGTTTCGCCGCCTTCCAACCATTGGGTCACATGGACATTTTCAGGGATCGGGAAACCGTATTTCGCAGAAACTTCCTGAATCATGTCCAACCAAAACGCATCTTCTTTATGCGGGCCAATCACTGGAACATTCCAAGCTTGGGTTAATGCCCCAACCGCGCCTGCATGGTCTAAATGGCCATGCGTTAACCACAAGGCTTTGACCGTTAAACCAAGCGCTTCAACTTCAGCTTTTAATTTTTCAGGCTCTCCCCCTGCATCAATCAAGACCCCTTCTTTCGACTCAGAGTCCCAAACAATGGAACAGTTTTGTTGAAATGTCGTGACGGGAACGATTTTAACTTGCAACATAGGGCGACAACCTCAAGGCGTTAATGGGCTAATGTTTGCTTTAAGGCATCAAGATTAGCTTGAAGTAACAAATTGAGCAATGCGACATGATCATCCCGCGCGTTTAATGCAGGAATATAACCATATTCACCACCGCCTGCAGCTTGGAAAATTTCAGCATTTTGCAGCGCCAACTCTTCTAGCGTTTCCAAACAATCCGCTGAAAATGCAGGGCTCATAACCTGTACCGATTTCACGCCTTGTTTGCCCCATGCGTCCAAAGTGGCATCAGTATAAGGTTTCACCCATTCTTGCTTACCAAAGCGAGATTGGAAACTGATTTCATATTGATCTTCAGTTAAACCAAGCGCTTGCGCGACTAAATGTCCTGTTACACGGCAACGGTCAGCATAGGGATCACCCTTGTCGGCATAAGGCTGTGGAATGCCATGAAAAGACATCAATAACTTATCCGCGACCCCATGCTCCGCTTGATAATCACGCACACTTTGCGCTAAAGCTTGAATAAATAGCGGGTGCTGATAGTAATCACGAATAATGCTCAGACCCGGTAAATTACGCTGCTGTGGAATCCATTTAGCAATGGCATCGTATAAAGGTGCCGTAGATGTTGCTGAATACTGTGGAAACAACGGAAATAATAGAATATGGTCTTGAGGCTGCTCAGCCAATTGCGCTAAAGCGGCAGAAATCCCCGGATTACCATAAGTCATGGCCGGAATCACATTCAGTTCAAATTCTGGATATTTTGCTGTGAGATGCTGTTTTACTGCGGCGACTTGCTCAAATAAAATTTCACGCATGGGCGAATCATTACCCCAAACCATGTCATAAGCATGTGCAACACGTTTAGGGCGAAATGGCAAAATAAACAAACGTAGAATGATTTGCCATATCGGTTTCGGGATTTCAATCACCCGCTGATCTGACAAAAACTGTTGCAGAAAACGACGCACTGCGGGCACAGTTGGCGCATCAGGCGTACCTAGATTCGCCAGAATAATGGTGACTTTAGCTTTCTCGACAGGCAACATTACGCTTTTTCCATCAATTTGAATGACGCTAATGTAGCAGCTTTTTATCCATTTAATAAAATTGATTAATATGCAGATTTAAATTGAAAAACTCGATCATTATCAAGCAAATTACTTTCTAACAATTTTTGACCTTTACTGGTTACTTGCCACAACATCCGCTGACGGTCATCTCGGCCATTGGGCACAATCCAGTCATTCTGCCGCATCTGGCTTTTAATGCTGTGTAAAGCACGAATATTCACTTGTGCCCGCGCAACCGCATGAGCACGTGGCATCTCAATACGTGCATCATCCAGACCTGTTTCATTCAAAAACTCATTCATACGTTTAGAGAAGAATTCTTCAGGGGTTGGATTAACAAAGGTTGCGCCTAAAATCGACAAGAGCTGCGCCCACGTCATTTTCTTCTGTACTTTTAATTCTTTGAAATTACCATCTTGATAAGCGTGCATGCGGTATTCAAATGAAAATAGTTCATGCATCGACACTTTTGGTAAAGATAGGAATGGATCAACTTCGCGTTTTCCAGACTCTGTTTCGAGTTGAACTAACTGGGCTTTTAAACGATCAATTTCATCATGTAAAGCTTGAGTATTCTGTGGGCGTACCCAACCTGTAACAGGATAGCGTTCTAGCATTTGTGGCATGTTCAATCGAACTGCCATTTCTAAATCACGCAAACTACGATAGGTAAAAACTTGATCGACTTCATTTTGTAATAGTTTTCTAAATTCTTTAAATTTTTCACGAAGTTCAGGTTTAGCATCATGTAACGCATCATCACGTGAATCTGGATCATCATGCATAAACACAATGACGGGTTTTTGCTTGGTCACCGCATAGATGTATTCAAGGTGCATATAGCCCACACCAGACACAGACTGCTCACCGTATTGACTACCCAATAAAATCATCACATAGTCACAATCGTCAATTTGACGACGTGCAAAAGCAGTGCTCAATGGTGTGCGTTGTTCTAGCCCCCATGAGAAAAACCCCATTCCCACAAGCGTCTGAGCCAAAATGATCCGTTCTGGCTGCATTTCGCTACCAGATGTGGAAATGAATACTTGATAACGCTTATCGAGCATTAGTGATCCTCTCCCGCTGCATAACGCACTCAGCATCGAATTGATCTTAGCTGGAAAATGCGACATGACTACCCCAATAAAAAACTAATTTTTTCATTTAACGTTGTCCAAAATGACTGATTTAGTCTTCTGAACTTATAAGTCCGATGTTGGCAATGTTCCAAGAAATATCATCTTGAATCAGGCGCGCCACAACCGGTTTTAAATTTTCCGCATTATTGCCACTGACATAGCATTCTATACGCAAACAATTTTCTCTTTTCTGATCAAATAATAACTCATTTTTAATCAAAATTCGGGCTGTTTGTCGTGCAACTGCAAAACCTGAGTCAATTAATGTCAGCTTCTGACCAAAAATATACTGAATTGCCGATTTTAGGAAGGGGTAATGTGTACATCCAAGCACTAAATAATCTGCACCGACATCTACAACTGGCTGTAATATCTCGGTTAATGTCTGCAGGCAAGGCTCAGTCATTTGCGCACCTGCTTCAACAAAGGGCACCAATTCCAGACTGGTCACTGACAAAACTTGCACCCCTGCAGGTTCAGCAAAACGATGCATCACATCTTTAATCAACTTTCCACGAAATGTCGCAGGGGTTGCAAGAACAGCCACTGTTTTACTTTTTGTTTGCAGAACGGCAGGCTTTAACGCAGGAACTAAACCAATAATGGGGAAGTTCTCCCCATAATGTTCACGCAAATAATCCAAACTAAAAGCAGATGCCGTGTTACATGCCACGACAGCGACTTTACACCCCTGACGGTATAACCACTCAATCGCATGTGCAGTCAGTTCACGGATGTCCTGATCTTGACGCGGGCCATAAGGGACATGTGCCGTATCTGCAAAATAAACAATCCGTTCATTCGGTAAATAACGTGCGATTTCCAATGCAACAGATAAACCACCAATACCTGAGTCAAATACCCCAATAGGCGCATCAGCAGTCGCTTTTGGCATGGGTACATTTAAGGGGTAAATGGGATGAATGGCGGTCATAGGGTCACTTATATATTGTTCAGAATGACAAGGTGGAAAGCTTAAACCTCAGGTGCCTAATTGCAAGTGCAAATCGCCACTTTGTAACACTAAAATGGACTCCCCTTGCTCATTTTCAAGCAGCTCACCCATCTCGACTAAATGAAAAAAAGCTGCACGTTGAATTAAGGCATTTATACCAAAACGAACATGCACATAAGGACGTAGTTCACCCTGATATTCACGCATAAAAATCGGATGTTCATCATCCACAACAATCACGTCTTGTGTTGTGGTCGTAAACTGGATATAGCGCTTGTTTTCTAGCTCAAGCGTATCGACTTGATTAACAAATAAAGGCTCATCTTCCACCTGTATTTCAATTTGTTCCACAGGGGTTTTTAAATAGAATTTCCCATCTTCTTTCCAAAGCACGGTTGAGAACAGATCAATGAGTGCTTGCCGCTTGATCAATTGACCATCGTGCCACCATTCTCCATTGGCTAAAACCTTCAAATCCATTGCACCACAATGCTTTGGATGCCATTGATCTAATGGGGGGATTGACCTTTTGTGACCGGACTGTCCATCTTTTAAGTATTGTGCAATGTTCATTAAATTTCTATCATCCCTATTAATGAATTTTTTCGTCGGGTTTTCGTTCAATTGCTGCTTCATCCGCCTAATAAATACCTTAGTGACGGAAAAATAATATGATTCAGCCAATTGGCTAGAACTCGGTTTAAAACTATACTAGCCCACAATATCAAAGACACGATAGAAAAATTGTGTCTGGGCATTAAGAACACTCATGGCAGCACCATTTAAATGAATTGAATGGATGCCACCTTCCGAAATATGAGGAGTCCTACATGGAACACATCGAACGTGAATCGATGGAGTTTGACGTAGTTATCGTCGGTGCAGGTCCTGCCGGCCTATCTGCTGCGATTAAAATTCGTCAACTTGCAATTGAAAATAACCTAAACGATCTGTCCGTTTGTGTCGTGGAAAAGGGCTCCGAAGTGGGTGCGCATATTCTATCGGGTGCTGTGCTTGAACCCCGCGCGATGAATGAATTGTTCCCAGATTGGAAAGAACAAGGCGCACCGTTAAATGTGCCTGTGACTGAAGATAAAACCTTCTTCTTATTGTCTGATGAAAAATCACAAGAAGCACCGCATTGGATGGTGCCAAAAACCATGCATAACGATGGCAACTATGTTATTTCTTTAGGTAACGTGGTTCGCTGGTTAGGTGCTAAAGCTGAAGAATTAGAAGTGTCTATTTTCCCAGGCTTTGCAGCATCTGAAATTCTTTACCATGAAGACGGGACTGTGAAAGGTATTCAGACTGGCGACATGGGTATTGGTAAAGATGGCGAACCAACGCATAACTTTACTCCTGGCTATGAACTGCATGCCAAATACACATTATTTGCTGAAGGCTGTCGTGGTCATTTGGGTAAACGTCTGATTGCTCAGTTCAATTTAGATAAAGATGCTGATCCGCAACATTACGGTATTGGTATTAAAGAACTTTGGGAAATCGATCCTGCTAAGCACAAACCAGGTTTGGTGATGCACGGTGCAGGTTGGCCTTTAAGTGAAACAGGTTCTTCAGGCGGTTGGTGGTTATACCACGCTGAAAACAACCAAGTGACGTTGGGTATGATCGTTGACTTGTCATACACCAATCCACACATGTATCCATTTATGGAAATGCAGCGCTGGAAAACACATCCACTGATTAAGCAATATCTTGAGGGTGGTAAACGTATTTCTTATGGCGCACGTGCGGTTGTAAAAGGTGGCTTCAACTCACTACCTAAATTCACTTTCCCAGGTGGTAGCTTAATTGGTGATGACGCAGGTTTCCTAAACTTTGCGAAAATCAAAGGCTCTCATACAGCAATGAAATCAGGCATGCTGTGCGGTGAAGCTGTATTTGAAGCGATTGCTGCGGGTGTGGAAAAAGGTGGTGACCTTGCCATTGCACGTGTGACTGAAGGTGAAGACTTCTTCGCTAAAGAGTTAACTGCGTACACAGACAAGTTCAACAACAGTTGGTTGAAAGAAGAGTTATATAACTCTCGTAACTT
Source organism: Acinetobacter sp. YH16042 (assembly GCF_013417245.1). NCBI lineage: Bacteria > Pseudomonadati > Pseudomonadota > Gammaproteobacteria > Moraxellales > Moraxellaceae > Acinetobacter > Acinetobacter sp. YH16042. The sequence goes on along the minus strand of NZ_VPEJ01000012.1, from coordinate 81,337 downwards.
CGGCCCTGCTATGCATAAGTTTGGTCAATGGATGGGTGGTGCGTTCAACTTTGTTGATCAAAACATCTTTAAAGTGCCGTTCACGCTGCATGACTTACAGCCCGACTTCAGCGCTTTAAAAACTGTCGATGCTGCGAACTTCAAACCGAATTATCCAAAACCAGATGGTAAAATTACATTTGACCGTTTGTCTTCAGTATTCGTATCGAATACCGTTCACGAAGAGAACCAGCCTGCTCACTTGAAACTGACAGATGTGTCTATTCCTGTAAATGTGAACTTACCAAAATGGGATGAGCCTGCTCAGCGCTACTGCCCTGCTGGTGTTTATGAAATTATGGAAGAAAATGACGGTTCTAAGCGTTTCCAAATTAACGCGGCAAACTGTGTTCACTGTAAGACGTGTGATATTAAAGATCCATCTCAAAACATTACTTGGGTAACACCTGAGGGTGGTGGTGGTCCTAATTATCCTAATATGTAATCTCTTTTGAGATTGAAATAAACCCGCTTAATGCGGGTTTATTTTTTAATATACAATCACACTCTTTAAATAAATATTATTACAAAAAAACTAATTCCTATAAAAAATCAATTTCATAATTAGTTTATTTTAAATAATTATCAATGTGTCATTTTATATCCATTAGATTTAGATATTTTATAAATAATTAAAAGAAATAATTTCACTAAGCCTAAAAGGCTTTGTTGCATAAATATGTAAGCATCTGATTTAAATAAATTTAATTTTGGATCAAAAAATAATCAAAACCTTTAAAATCATATAGTTATGAAATCTTTGTGCAACAAAGCCCATCTATATTTAAGTATTATTTTTTTAAAACAAGTAATTTAATTTCACCAAAAATTTAAAATGATAGCTTTAAACCCAATATCTTTATTTAATAAACTTATAAGCCTATAAAATATTGAGTTTGCTTGAGACAACAAACCCGCTTAGGCGGGTTAATTTTAAATTATTATAAAAAAATCAACTACCTTCTTATTTCAAACGCTTGAAAGTTATTAGGATGCTTCTGTTTTCTATATTGTTCAGATTTTACAATAAATATAACATCAAACAATCCCTCATAAGAATATATATACCTATAATTACTTAATCTTGAGTCAAAATCAATTTTCTTAAAATTTAAAGAACTATTATTTTCAAAAAAATTGTCATTAAAATTTGGGATAAATTTAGTATAAAATACATTTTTACTATGTAATTTAATAACACTCCATTCAGAATCACCAACATTTTTAATTAAATTAACTTGCAAGTCTGGAAAGTTCGGGATATTAAAATATACTCCTTGCTCCTTCTTAAAGTTATTATTTTTGTGGGCTAAAATTTCTAACTTACCAAGCATTAAATCTGATTTATTAAAATCTCCATTTTTTACACAAAAAATAATTCTTTCAATTAATAATTGGTAATTAATATTATTTTTTGAAATAAATTCATTATTCATATTCAATCCATTTATCGACTTATCATTAACACTATTATTTGCATAACAGCCGAAAAAACTAGTACTTACCCATACGATTACTAGTAAAAAAATACGCATTCCATATCCCTTACAAGTATGATTTGAAATTAATTTTCGTAATAGCCATTCTCAAACAAAGGATCAAGTTGACCATTTTCCAACTTCCACGATGATACACTGAAATCATGCTCACCATCAGCATCAAATAAATCGACACCTTTACCATCCTCGGGATATTCAGGATAAATGTAAGCATTATCTCCATATTTTTTATAAAATTGACTACACCACATATATGGATTTACCACCCTAAAAGGGGGAATTTTTCCATCAATTTCAATGTATCCTTTTCCATTTGGCAAGTCATCAATGACATCATCTAAAATATCTTCTGCTTCTTCAGCACAGGTATCATTCAAAATTACATTATAAGGTTTTCCTTTAAGCACTGCCGCTTCAACTTTTGCTACTTTTTGTTTAATTTTATGAAATTTTTTTTCCGTGATATTTATTTTAAATATTTGAACAACTTCATAAATTAAATAAGAAGTTGTACTTGGCCTTTTATTTACGTATCCATTTGCATAAATTTTTTCATTTCCGTCTATCTCTTCTTCACCTTTTTTATATTCTATATCTCCCAACTCTTCTGTTGGGCCAAAACTAAAAAAGGCCTCCACAACATTATTTTTGGTTATGTAAAAGAAAGCATGGCCATAATCACTACCCTCCCCTTGCAAAATTTGAACTTTTTCAACTTTATTTTTTAAAATACCTACTTTGCGTTCAACAAAAGCTATTTCTGCTAAATTTGCTTCAAATCCAACCAACAAAGAATAATTATCAATTTTAATTTCAGTTTCAGGCTTTCCTTCTTGTGTATCAACCATTTGACTCATTTAATTATTATCCTTTAAAAAATCTTCAGCATCTTGACCAACCAAAATTCTTAATTTTTCCTTCTGCTGAGTAAAAATACGTTTTGTCATTGCGTTAATGTCACTTATTCCAGCCAAGTATTCTCCATTTGGTTTTACAATCACATATTTTTCATTTGGCATTATTTTTTGAGTATGATCTATGACCTTAATTTGTTGACTGAAGCTTTTCAGTTCATTTGGCAAGGTTGTGATTGGAACATTTACTTGTTGAGGCCCCACAAACTTATGCTGCCCTGCCTTCACCTCAAACTTACCGCTAGTAGTAGGCAATATACCCGCACTACTAATTTCAATCTGACTACCACCAGCAACTAAAACAATTTTTTTGCTTGCTTTGATTTCAACTTTATCTTCCGTGGAAATAATTTGAATACCTTTTCGTGCAATCAGATCCGCCCCATCTCCTTGGGCTTGGATTTCAACTTTGCCTTTGCCTGCATACGCGCGTAAACCTTCTTGTGCTGCAAATAGACTGATCTTGCTTTGTGCATGGGCAATCAAGGATTTTTGACTGCTAAGGTTGATGCTATCGCCTGCACTTTGGCTGATCTGCCCATCCGCTGAAAGATGAATATCTTCCTGACTACTCACAGCAATTGAGTTTGGTGCAGATAAAATCATTAAGGCTTGTTTAAAGGCATCCGCCTTTTCTTTACTGCCTTTTTCGATTTGCCGAAGGAAGTTTTTTAAATTATCCAAGACTTCAAGTGGGTCAGTTTGTTGATTTTTCGCCACTTCACTTAAAGCTTTACTGCTGTTTAAGTTGGCTTCGATTTGATCTTTTGCAGCTTGTGCGTCGAGGTGCATTGCTGCTGCTTGTTGTTGTGGGTGTGTACTAACCAATAACCCTTGACCTGCACGCACCGCGCCCCATTGGTCGGTTCTCAGTTCAAAACCTTCGCCTCTTCCCTCACTTTCTGCGGTTTCTTTGGGATGACTGAGGTTCCCTAGGTTGAGCTGAGTGGCGCCATGGGTACTTTGTAATTGTGTTGAGATTTGTCCAGTCGTGTCATCAAAGCGCAGTTGTCCAAAGCCTTCACCTTGGACTTCCTTACTTTTTATTCCAGCCAGTTTTTTGGTGTCTGGCAGTTTGCCTTTACTATCAAATTGGGTCGGACTGCGCTGTGCTTCATGTATACGTCCCACCACAAATGGTCGGTCGATATTACCGTCAAAGAAATCGATGACCACGATTTCATTAATGCGTGGCAAGAAGCGTGCGCCATAGCCTTCACCGGCCCATGGTGTAAGCACATCGACCCATGCAGAATCCATATCATTGTCATTACTGCCTGCACCACCATCATGGCTGTGATCATCACCACGGGTAAATAAAAAGCGGACTTTGATACGCCCCCATTCATCGACATGTATTTCTTCACCACTTGGCCCAACGACTTTAGCCCGTTGCGGATGGGTGCTTGGACGGTGTTCGAGTGGGTTATATGCAGGAACCGTCGCAATATTGCGGCGTTGTAATGTGAGCTGATTGGCCTGACGCTCGGCCTGTTCATGGATCGGTTTAATGTTCCACTGACTTTGTTCAATCAGTTGATTGACTTGTTCAGTAAGGTCTTTGGGTAAGTTATTTTGGTTATAGAATTTCTTTTCTGTGATTAAAAATTGTTTGTCTGCACCACTGTGTTGATCAATTTCTGGGTGTTCATTCAATTCAAACCAATAACCGACTTGTGTATCACGCACAGTCGATTGTGCATTGAATTTTTTCGATTGTAGCTCGTGATAGCGCGTTAGGTTTTGATTCAGTTTTTCAATTTGGCTATTGGATGAAGCGGTAGCTTGGTCTTCGCCTTTTAAGTCTTGCATCCATGCAGGGCTGACATGCCATGCTTGCTCTAGACTTAAGCTGGCATTGTCTTGGCTTTGGCTATGCTGATGTTTACTTTGAACTGAACCTGCGCCTTCTTCTTGGCTGAGTCCATCGGCTTGCCAGCGCTGTACATGGACCGCAGTCGGTTGAATGCTACGTTCACCGATCAAACTGGTGATGCTGTCTTGTTTTTCAGTGGCACTAGAACGATGAAAGCGGATACTACGACGGCTGAGTGCTTGATATTGGCTATTGTCATCAATCAGGCGGAGTTTTTGTTTTTCAATTGGGGCTGAGGAAGGTGGCACTTTCAGCTGCGCTTCATCGATGAGCCAATTAATGCCTTCACTACGCCAAAGACGCGTTAAAAAGTCATAATCGCTTTCATTCGACTGCATGATGAAAGGTCGTACATCATAGTTCTGACTTAAACCGCTTAGATCTAGCGTTAGACTGGCAGCAAAGAGCGGACTTTTGCTTTGCCATTCTTTAAAGAGAGTCTCACTGACTTCGCGCACCGATTTGTTCATAAACACACGGCTGTTCCTGCGTTTATGCCACAGCGATGTTGCATCTTCTAAAGTGAGTTTATACAGCGTGAGTGAACCGTCACTCTGGCCTTGGGTGGCTTCGGTAATAATACCCGTGGTGCGGAAGAGTTCGCCCTGATCGGTCACTTGATCAACGGCGACTTGTACGCCAATAAATTGTTTTAGTGGAATAAGTGCATTCGTAGATAGGCAAATCAAAGTCGCTTGCAGGCCTTGGTTTAAGACATGCTCCCCATCAATACGTTGAATAAAAAGCTCTTCATTCAACGCAGGATTGGAAAATTGCACATGAATGGCACGTTTTTGGGCGGATAAGCCTAATTTTTCAAGTATAAGAGCAATCGAATTTAACATTTTAAAAGTCTGTTTTTTAAACTTTGTATAATTATGCTGCGAATGATATAGGCTAGCCATCAGACTTGACCAGCCTATTTTATTAATAAAAATGTAACATCTTAATAATTATTATTTTTTACAATCTCTTAAATTAACCTTTCTGAACCAAATAATGGAATTCTTTATTTCCATTTTCATCAAGACGTTCTTCTTGAAGCAAAAGCTCATGACCTAAATGCATACAAAATTTCGGAATATCCCAAGAGGTCGAATTATCTGTTGCAAAAACCTCAACAATATCACCCGATTTTGATTTACGAATGGCTTGATGCAACATCATCACAGGCTCAGGGCAACGTAAGCCACGGGTGTTTAATTGAATTGATGGGGGCACAGAAGGCTCAGACATTAGAAAACTCAGTATTAAAATCTAGGGCTATTTTAGCATAATCCTAACGACCGAATGTTAGCTTGAAAAATGCAGATGATAACGTCTTAAAATGACTTGATCGCTCATCATCTAGATCAACATTAACAATAGACAACTGTATTTTCTACGGTATGATAAAATCATCATTTATTAGATATTAAGAGTCTTTAGGAAAGATCATGCAAGAGGAATCCGGCCCGTCGTGGGGCATGCGCGGCTTACGTAAATGGCTGGGCACTGCACCAGAAACCCGTGACGAACTGTTGAAATTGGTACAAGATTCACGTCGCTTCTTAGAACCCGATACAGTTGCCATGCTCGAAGGGGTACTCGACTTACCTGCAACTAAAATCCGCGAGGTCATGACCCCCCGTACTGCGATGATCAGCTTACAAGAAGATGATGAGTTATTAGATATTTTGCATGTACTTGTTGAATCTGCACACTCACGTTTCCCTGTCTTTTCTTCAGACCAGCCAGACAATGTCGTCGGTATTTTATTGGCCAAAGATTTGTTGCCATTTTTGACAGAACCGACCACCAAAGTCGATATTCGTGCATTAATGCGCCAACCCTTATTTGTACCTGAGAGCGCGCGTTCTGACCAAGTTTTACGTATGTTGAAAAATACCCAAACCCATATCGCTGTTGTGATTGATGAATATGGCACAACTTCAGGCTTAGTGACTTTAGAAGACATTCTTGAAGAAATTGTGGGTGAAATTGAAGATGAACACGACAAAGTTGATGAAGAAGCTCAATTTATCATTCCAGATGAAGACCCGTTAAGTGCAAATACATGGTTGGTTCAAGCACTTACACCAATTGAACACTTTAACAATCTTTTAGATGCTGATTTTTCAGATGATGAAGTAGAAACTGTGGGCGGCTTACTGCTACAAGAAATGGGCTTGGTCAGTGATTTACAAGGTCAAGTGATTGAACTTGAAAACTGGGAATTTACCATTTTGGAGGCAGATGCACGTACTATTCATCTGATCCGAGCTGTCCGTAAATGAGAACCTACTTTGATAAGCTGCTAAACCACTCACAACAAAAAAAACAGCTACCTTTCATCTATCCTTTGCTGATTGCATTATTTTCAGGTGCCATCTTCAGCTTGTCGCTGGCACCTTATCATTATTGGTGGTTGGCAATTTTATCTCCAGCCATTCTGTATGCCTGCCTAAGTCAACGTGCACCTAAACAATCGTTTTTCATTGGTCTAGCGTATGGCTTTGGCTTATGGTTTGTTGGGGCTTTTTGGCTCTATACCTCGATCCATGTCTATGGTGATACCAATTCAGCACTGAGTGTTTTGATGATTGCCATTATGGCGATTGTGATGGGGCTGTTTACCGCAGTTCAGAGTTGGCTCTACCGCCGCTTCTTTCCAGAAACCCCACTGACCTTTGCGCCACTGTGGGTGTTTTTCGAGTGGAGTAAAACTTGGGTCTTTACCGGTTTTCCATGGCTGTTTGCAGGTTATGCATTTACTGAACGATTCCTCGATGGCTATGCGCCATTATTCGGGATCTTTGGAGTATCTTTTGCGGTCATTGTATTGGCCTGCGCCTTGGTTGAAATCCTGCGTAAACGCATCTTTTGGATTGTTCCCTCTGCCCTTGTTTTGCTCGGTGCATGGGGTGCAGCGCAATTGCAATTTGTTCAGCCTAAAAATGAAAAACCGCTGAGTGTTTCCTTAATTCAAGGCAATATTCCACAAGATTTAAAATGGTTAACAGAATACCAAGCTCAAACCTTAATGAAATATGCGTCATTAAGTCGGACCGAATGGGGCCGTGATGTCATTGTTTGGCCAGAATCCTCCATTCCAATGTTCCAAACCGATATAGAGCCGTTTTTGGATGCGATGAAAGTCCAAGCCAATAAAACAGGTACGGCTTGGGTGACAGGTATTCCCTATTGGGATCTGGCAGAATCACAGCAAAACCAACACCCTATGTATTACAACACCATCATGGCAACTGGTGATGAATCTTCTGGTTTATACAAGAAGCAACGTCTAGTTCCCTTTGGTGAATACATTCCGCTTTCAGGGATGTTAAGTTGGGTACTGCCTGCCCTACAAAATGACCCGTCGATGAGTGGCTTTTCACGTGGTGCAAACAACCAAAAGCCTTTGAATGTTAAAGGTCATGATTTAGGTGCAGCGATTTGCTATGAAGTGGCTTATCCCAACTTAACGCGCCGTAATGCCAGTCAAAGTGACTATTTGGTGACTATTTCCAATGACGCTTGGTTTACTGGAACAGCGAGCCCACATCAGCACCTACAAATGGTTCAAATGCGTGCCAAAGAAAATGGCCGTTGGTTTATTCGTGCAACCAATACAGGTATTACCGCCTTTATTGATCATAATGGTCACATTGTGAAACAGGCACCGATGGATAAAGATGCAGTACTGCGTGGTGATTTACCTGCCATGCAAGGCGAAACACTTTACACTCGCTTAAGTGATTGGCCTGTGTTGATTTTCTCATTCTTGTTATTGGTTCTCGGTTGGATTTATCGCCCGCGTAAAGTTGATATTTCTTTTAAATCACGCCGTTAATTCCGCTACAAAAGATCAAAAAACCGAGCCAAAGCTCGGTTTTTTATTGATCAACTTTCAGGGTGCCAGCTCACCTTACTTTTTCAAAGTAACTTAGTGCCTAGGGGAATCTCTGCATCAGGCACACAAAGAGCAACATGCCCCTCTGCATTATGAAAACCTGTGACCAAACACTCTGACTGGATTGGACCAATTTGTTTTTTTGGAAAATTCACGACGGCAACGACCAATTTTCCCAATAGATTTTCCGGCTGATATAGCTGTGTAATTTGCGCACTGGATTTTTTAATGCCCAGTTCCTCTCCAAAATCCACATAAAGAATGTACGCAGGTTTACGTGCTTGCTCAAAGACTTCCGCCTGTACAATTTTCCCCACACGTAATTCAACTTTCAAAAAATCTTGCCAATCGATCTGTTGCATCTTTTCCTCTTGCTTTTCTTTGTTGTACTTCATCTGACTATCTAAGATCTGATATCTAAGCATTATAAAAATTTCATTCAGGCTGACGATATGTGAAGCAGACATTCGATGCGTCAAAACAGACAAAGCAAGGTCATCTTAGAACACGTATCACATTAATGTACGCTTTGATCTAGGCTAACTGTTCATTTGCACGAGACATAAAAAAACTGGAACAAGCTCCAGTTTGGAAAGTTTAATTTTGGGGTTATAACTGCGTAACTAAATAGGAAAGCATGGCAGCTAAAGATACCATTGGAATATATCGATAAAGACGAACAACCATTTGTTCGATTGCAGATGCATGTTCTTGTTTTAAATTTGCCACAGTCGCTTTTAATGCAGACCAAAAACTTAAAGCCAGTAATGAACTCATTAAGCTCATGGCAAAGAAGCCCACCATAATTTGGCTACTGCCCTCAGTGCTTTGCCATAAATACACAATGCCTTGACTGATCGGCAGAATACTTAAAATCAAAAGAACAGATTTCAGCATAGACCAATGAAATTGGTTAATTTCATCCGTTAATATTAATGCTTTCATACTATCCTCCATGGCTAAAAAAGTACCATAAAAGATATTATGCGCGGTTTTATTTAAATGAAAAGCCTATATTTATTCATATTTTGCGATTATTGTAATCAATAAAATTGGGAATAATTTTTATTATAAATATCACATATTTTGCATTATGTAATTTAAATTAAATTCAATAACTTAATATTAATTTTATAATTAAGATTTATTATCACTTCACTCAATATTGAAACACCCTATTAAGTGAAGTGATTAATTCCATTAAAACTGAATTTATAATTATTCTCAGTTAGTGTTTATAGTAAATATCGGCATCATTTTCTTCACCGCCAGACTGACCATCCGCACCAAATGAATAAAGATCATAAGGGCGGCCTTCAGAACCTGGAATCACATATTGGATGTCATTGTCCCAACTGTCTTTTGGATAGCCACCTTTGATGTAGCCACCTGGTAACCAGTTTTTAGCAGACTCAGGTTTAGTGACCAAAGCATTTAATCCGCCGTCTTGCATTGAAGGGAATTTACCATTGTCCATTTTGTATTGATCTAATGAGCCAGCGACACTTTTTAAAGTAATCGCTGTGGTATCAACTTTGGCTTTTTCACCACGGCCCATCACGTTCGGTACAATCAGCGCTGCCAAAACACCTAAAATGACAATGACCACCATCACTTCAATTAAAGTAAAACCCTGTTGCTTCATATTTTTTGTCTTCACTTGCATGTTACAAATCTCTGTTCACATCATTGTTCGAATGTTTTAAATCATATTATTCATATTCACGATTGGCAGCATCACAGCAATCACGATCACCAGTACAATGCTCGCCATAAATACCAACATCAGCGGTTCAAGCAACGCCAATAAAGTTGAAATTAAGGTCGTCACTTCTCGGTCTTGCATCGTCGACGCACGTTCTAGCATCCGGTCTAATTCGCCTGAACTTTCACCACTTTTGATCATTTGTACCATCATCGGTGGGAAATAACCACTTCGCTCAAGCTGTGTTGCTAAATTACCACCTTCTGTTACTTTCTCTGCCGCAAGGTTGACCGAATCTCGAATCACCCAATTATTACTGACCGCTGCGCCAATTTTTAAAGCATCGACCAAAGGCACGCCAGACTTGGTTAAAATCGACAAGGTACTGGCAAAACGAGCGGCATTAATGCCTTTAGACAGTTTTGAAAATAACGGTAATTTCAAGGTCAAACGGTCAAACGCATAATGTCCCGCTGCTGTTCTGAGGAATCGAACCAAGAGAAAAATCGAGACTACGCTACCGACCAATAAAAATGGCCAGGCCATTCGAATAAAATCACTGGCTTTCATTAAAGCGACCGTTATCCACGGCAAGGCATCTTTGCTTTGATCAAAGGTTTTGACAATATCTGGGACCACATAGGTCATGAGTCCCATCACAATCCCGAAAGACATTAACATCAGGATGATCGGATAAATCATCGCACCCTGCACTTTCTTTTGCATGGCAAAGCGATTTTCGGTGTAATCGGCAAGTTGGTCGAGAATGAGATCGAGATGGCCTGAACGCTCACCTGCTGCAATCGTGGCAATATACAGTTCAGGAAAACGTCCCGCTTGTTGTAGTGCGTTGGCTAAAGAATGTCCTTCCAAAACTTTAGAGCGCACCGACATCAACAGGTTTTGCACATGGGCTTTTTCGTTTTGTTTTCCCACAGCACGAATCGCTTCTTCTAATGGAATCGCAGCGGCAACCAAAACTGAAAGTTGGCGAGTTAATAAAGCCAAGTCATAGGCATTCAGCCCTTTTTGAAACCAGCGCTGCTGCGCGTGTTTGTCTTTTTGCTCAATCGGATCGACAGCAACTGGAATGAGTGACTGATCTCTGAGCTGTTGACGAATTTGACGCGCAGAATCACCCTCAAGTACACCCTTCTGCTGCTTCCCTGAAGCGTCTATGGCAGTAAACTGATATGCAGGCATTGTAATGCTCTAATTTTCCAAAATTTCTATCAGCGCAGTTGCGTCTGACCATCAAAATCATTCATATTCTTAGATATAAAATATGAGCTCACTCTAACACAACTCCTTTACGATCACGACGAAATTTAATCAGGAACTTATCCACGTTTTATGGCAAATTCAGCGAGCATTGCAACACCTATTTACCGCGTTCGAGTCGCCGTTCCGGTATATTTATACGACTGCTTCGATTACAGCTTAAGCCAAGAGCAATACCAAAAAGCTGAAGTAGGTGCACGCGTTGCTGTATCTTTTGGTCGGCAAAATTTGACCGGTATCATCGTGGAAAAAATTGCACCCGATGCACCACTCGATTCAAGCTTTAAACTCAAGGCCATTACTGAACTACTTGATGATCGCGCCATTTTAGATGAGAAAGTTTTAAATTTATTGACATGGTCTGCACAGTATTACCAATTTCCGATTGGCGAAGTGATGCAAAGTGCCCTTCCAACGCTGTTACGCCAAGGGAAACCCTATAATTTATTGGCACGTACATGGAATCTCCTCGACCTCCATGCCGATGACAAAATTAAGCGCTCGGAACGACAGCAAGAAGCCTATAAAATTTTAAAATTACACCCAACTGGAACTGGGGAAAATTTACTTAATTTGGCAGGTGTGGAAACTGCGACACTCAAAGCATTAGAGAAAAAAGGCATCTGCCAATGTGTCTTGGCGGAACAGGACTTTAGCCCAATGCCCATAAGCATGGCGCAAATGCCACTCATTGCAAATCCTGAGCAAAAGAAAGCCATTGATCGGGTGTTAAAGGCGCGTAATCAATATCAGGCATTTTTACTTGATGGTCTGACCGGCAGCGGTAAAACCGAAGTCTATTTACAAATCATGCAAGAGGTTCTTAAGCAAGGCAAACAGGTCTTGGTTTTGGTACCTGAAATTGGACTCACCCCACAGACCATTAGCCGTTTCCAATCACGTTTTCATTGCAATATTGCCCTACTACATTCGGGGTTGAACGATTCAAAACGTATGCAAGCTTGGCAAGCGGCGCAAACGGGCAAGGCGTCTATTATCTTAGGCACGCGTTCTGCGATTTATACCCCACTGCCGAATCTAGGTTTAATTGTGATTGATGAAGAGCATGATCTGTCCTTTAAACAACAAGAAGGCTTTCGCTATCACGCTCGGGATGTCGCACTTTACCGTGGGCATCTGGAACAATGCCCTGTAATTTTAGGTTCTGCCACGCCTAGTATCGAGTGTTATGCACTGGCGAAACAAGGCAAAATGACCGTACTGGAATTGAACCAACGTGCGGGCACCGCAGTCATGCCGAAAATGCACATCCTTGATTTGAAAGTGGCACAGAAACAGCATGGAATTAGCCAATTATTAATTGGTGAAATCCGTAAGCGCCTTGAAAAAAAAGAACAGGTGTTAGTGTTTTTAAACCGTCGTGGATATGCCCCAGTTTTAATTTGTGAAAGCTGTGCATGGCAGGCCAAATGTCCGCACTGTGATGCCAATTTCACGGTACACCGCACACCCTATCAACACCTACATTGTCACCACTGCGGCACCATTCACCGTATGCCAGAGCATTGTCCACAGTGTAATCACCAAGAACTGAAATCCGTGGGTATGGGTACAGCGAAGGTTGAAGAAAGCCTAAATGAGCTATTTCCGCAGCATGACGTTATACGGGTCGATCGTGATTCCACCAGTCGGGTCGGCAGTTGGCAAAAAATCTATGACAAGATTCAAAAAAGCGAACCTGCCATTTTACTCGGTACACAAATGCTGGCCAAAGGACATCATTTCCCTTACGTCACCTTGGTGGCGATTTTAGATATCGATTCAGGTCTACTGAGTGTGGACTTCCGTGCCATCGAGCGTACTGCACAGCTCATTGTACAAGTCACTGGGCGTGCCGGCCGTGGTGAACGTAAAGGCGATGTGTTTTTACAAACCCTAAGACCCGACCATCCGCTTTTGAATATCTTGGTCAATGAGGACTATCGAAAATTTGCCAAAGAAACCATGAAAGAACGGGAAATGGCACAAATGCCACCGTTTCGCTATGCCGCATTGGTGCGCTGTGAGTCCAAAAACCAAGAACTCAATACTGAATTTTTACAGCAACATGCCCAATTGCTGCGTCAGGACTCTGCTGGAATTATTGACATTTGGGGGCCGATTCCTGCCCCGATGGAGCGCAAAGCGGGACGTTATCAATCCCACATGGTTTTACTGTCTACAGATCGTGCGCGCTTACATTATTATCTGCGTTATTGGTGGCAAAACATCTTGCATAACAAGCCATCAAATATGAAATTGAGCCTCGATATAGACCCACAGGAACTCAGTTAAACGCGTACAATTCAGTCTGAAAATATCAGTCATACTGAATTGCAACTTTCGACCAAAAATACAACTCTAGGACGAGTAAATGTCACTACTGTTACAGATCACAATTTTCCTTGGCGCATCCTTATTGCTTGTCCCTTTGCTCAAGCGCTTTGGTATTGCAACGGTTTTGGGATATCTGTTCACTGGTATTTTGCTCGGCCCCGATGTCTTTAACATTGCCAGTGATCCCGAAGCGATCCAAGAGCTCGCTGAGTTTGGCGTGATCTTACTGATGTTCCTGATCGGCCTCGAACTGCGTCCACAGCGGCTATGGAGTATGCGTAGTTCTATTTTCGGCATGGGCAGTTTACAAGTCGGTCTGACCGGTCTGCTTTTAGCGCTAGGCAGTTTTTTTGCCTTACAACAAGGCATTGCAGCCAGTATCGTTATCGGTTTCGCTCTGGCACTCTCCTCTACTGCCTTTGTCTTGCAGATGCTGAGTGAAAAACAGCAATTAAACACCACCTATGGGCAACAATCCTTTTCGATTTTGCTGTTTCAAGATATGGCCGCAATTCCCCTGATTGCAGTCATCCCCCTGCTCGCAGGAACAGAATCATCACATCACGGAATCGCCTATTTCGCTGCAATCATTGCAACTTTTTCAGGCTTATTTTTATTTAGTCGATACTTAATGCGGCCTTTTTTCCGTTTCGTCGCGAAAAGTGGCGCGCATGAACTGATCACTGCTGTTGGCTTATTTATTGTGCTGGGTGTCGTGGTGTTGATGGATGTACTGGGCATCAGTACCACACTCGGAGCATTTCTGACCGGCGTGCTATTGGCAGACTCGGAATTCCGCCATGAACTCGAAGCCAGTATTGCTCCGTTTAAAGGGCTTTTACTTGGTTTGTTCTTTATGACCGTGGGCATGACCACAGAACTGTCGTTGTTTGTTGAAATGCCATGGTTCATTATCGGTGGTGCATTGGCACTGATGCTCATCAAAATGGCGTCACTTACGGCGATTGCGCGTTATCTTAAAAATTCATGGCGCAACAGTATTTTACTGGCGACCTGTTTGGCTCAAGGCGGTGAATTTGCCTTTGTGGTCTTTAGTGTGGCGAAAAGTGAAAATGTCGTACAGCAAGCCATTTTGGAGCCATTAACCCTCATCGTCACTTTGTCGATGGTGTTGACCCCTATGTTGTACTGGTTAATACAATCACAAATTTTGCCACGTTTTAATCCAAAAACCATCCCCGAATATGACGACATTCCGGATGAACATAATCCTGTGATTATTGCGGGCTTTGGACGTTTTGGACAAATCATTGCTCGTGTGGCGCATTTACAGCATTTGTCTTTTACCGCCATTGATAGCAACTTAGACAAAGTCGATTTCGTACGTAATTATGGTGGTCATCTGTATTATGGCGATGCCACACAACCAGATATTTTACGCGCTGCGGGCATTGAGCATGCCAAAGTGTTCGTCCTTGCCATAGATGATATTGAAGACTCAATGAACGTGGCGCGTCATATTCGTCTAAATTACCCTCAGTTAAAATTATTGGTCCGCGCACGTGACCGTCATCAGGTGCATCTGCTGCGTGATTTAGGGATTGAGCATATTTGGCGTGAAACCTATTTATCCTCTTTAGGAATGGCCTATCACATGCTGTGCGACTTAGGCATCAGCGATGAAGATGCCTATAAAAGTATCGAATTGTTCCGTGATTATGATGAAAAACTGCTGACTCAACAGCAGCAAATCTATACCGATGAACAAAAGATTTATGAAACGCATCGTAACGCTTTAGCTGAACTGGAACATTTGTTTGAAAGCGATGCGCAAGCCCGTGAAAAACCTACAGGTGTTGATTTACAACGCAGCTTACAACGTCATCGTATTGATGTCACAAGAGATGATAATGAATGACTTGTGTTTTACAATATCGTCACCATTAAAGCAGGGTTATGGAGAATTTTATGTCAGATTTACGCCAACGCTTTTTTATTGAAGATAGCCCTGTTCGTGGAGAAGTGGTTCATCTTGAAGAAGCCCTACAAACGATTCTTGCACAGCGTGACTATGCACCTGCTGTACAAATTCTCTTGGGTGAAATGCTCAGCGCGACTGCCTTGTTGGCCAGTACCTTAAAAATTAAAGGTCGTATTAGCTTACAAATTCAGGCTGCAGGCACATTTAAATGGGCAATGGCGGAATGTAATCATCTCGGTGAAGTTCGCGCACTTGCAGATTATGAAGAAGACCCGCACTTTCAAGCTGCTGAAGACAGCAGCAGGGTACTAAAAGCCTTGGTAAACCCAGTACTTTTCATTAATATCGAGCCTGAATTTGGTGAGCGTTATCAAGGGATTGTACCTTTAGACAAACCGAATTTAGCGGGTTGCTTGATGCAATATTATGATTTATCTGCACAGATCCCAACACGTATCGTCTTAGCAAGCAGCAACAGTCGTTCAGGTGGTTTACTGATTCAGTTATTACCTCGGAATAGCGAAGAAGAACAACGCCGTGTCGATGAAGATCTATGGCCACGTTTAACCATGCTGACTGAGACTCTAAAAGCAGAAGAGTTAACGTCTTTATCCGCAAATGAAATTTTATATCGTTTATATAACGAAGAAGAAGTTCGTTTACCTGAAACTGAAGCCTTAAAATTTGGCTGCACGTGTTCAAAAGAACGCTGTGCGACAGCACTTGAACAAATTGGTGTTGCTGCAGTTCGTGAAACCCTAGAGTTTCAAAACCCAATTGAAATGGATTGCCAATTCTGTAATACAAAATATACCTTTACTGCAGAAGAAGCTTTATCCCTTTTTGGTCAACACCTCAGCTAAATCATCGTGATGATTGAAAGCCTAAATCTAAGCATCCTTCGGGGTGCTTTTTTATTATTCCGATTAAATTTAGAACAGCTACTTTCTTCCGCTTAGTCGAATGGTTTCGAACTTTAGAACCTCAACATGATCAGCTGTATTTGCGATCAATTTTTTTTCGAGTAGAATCGCGCCAGAAATAAAGTCAAAAAAAACCAACAAAGCTTTATTTTTAATAGAAAAATAGTGTAAAAAAACTGGATAAAATATGAAACTCAAAACACTCGCTATTCTTTTAGCCATGTTCTGCTTTGGCCCAATAACAGCACATGCAGCAGACCTCGTCGGGACATGGAAAACCATAGATGACAAAACAGGCTATGCCCGTGCTGAAGTCCAAATCACCAAATTAAAAGACGGCAGCTATAGCGGTAAAATCACCAAAGTACATGCCATCCCTAACCGCCCTGTCACCACGATTTGTGAAAAATGCGAAGGTAAACTCAAAAATGCACCCTTAATTGGTTTACCGATCTTCTCTGGCTTTAAACATAATGCAAAAGAGAATGCCTATACCGATGGCAAGGTGATCGACCCACTTTCAGGCAATACCTATCAAGGTAAAGGGCAATTGAATGCGCGCGGCAATGTCCTGACACTTCGAGGGTATGTCGGGACCACGCTTCTCGGCCGGACGGTATCTTGGATCCGCGTCAACTAAAGTCGCCATTTGGCTTTCATTGGCATGATGAACTCAACTCCAGACGAGTTCATCATGCCGATAATAATCTACTTTGAGATGAATTCCGACTATTTTACTAGTGCGTAGACGTTCAGCATAAACCTTATTTAGCGCCAACAAGATCATGTTTTGGCTCAAAAAATAAATACCATTTCTTAAAATATCACTAGAACATTCATATTATTTCAGGCTACATTAAAACCATAATATTTTTATGCCTTTAATTTTCTGGCATCTGCTTTTTATGTAATGTGGGTAACTGTATGACTGTTAAATTCCTCTTTTCTATCCTGTTCGGTATGTTCTCAATATGCAGTATATCATCTGCTTTGGCAGCGATTGACCCCTTAGTGGGGACATGGAAAACCATTGATGATCGAACAGGTTATTCCCTTGCCGATGTGGTGATTCGTAAAGATAAACATGACCTGTATTCAGCTACTATTATTCAAAGCCGAAGCATCCCCGGAACAGCAAATGTCTCGACGTGCACGCAATGTACCGGTGCTCAGAAAAATAAACCGATGGTCGGTTTAACCACCTTATCCGGCCTAAGCGCTGATCCAGAAAAGCCCAATGAATTTGTGGGTGGTGTAATGCTCGATCCCAAATCTGGCAAGCACTACAATGCACGCGCTCGTTTGATGAATAATGGCAAGCATTTGATCATCAATGGTCGTACTGAAGGCTCTGCAATTGGACGCAATGTCACTTGGGTCAAAAACTAAGCACGAGGCCTTTAAATCATTAAAGGCCTTTTTTAACTTAAAAATTAGAGTAAAAACTCCATATTAAAGCAGCGTTTTAAAAAAATATGCCAAATACATCACAAACTATCACATTGATTTTGTAGGTCTTTATAGATAAATTAGGCAACTTACTCTAAAAACACAATTCTGAATTTTCAGGGGATGAAATGAAAAAAATATATCAACAATTATTTGCCGGAATAGTACTTAGCACTTTGTCAGGATTGTCAATTGCTGCGGAAACCGATCCGCTAGTGGGTAAGTGGAAAACCGTCGATGACCGTACAGGATATTCACGTGCAGACGTTGAAATTCGTAAAAAGGCTGATGGAAGTTATGAAGGCATCATTGTGACTACACGCAATGTCCCTGGCACTGAAAAAATGGGCGTCTGCTCGAACTGCCCAGGTGAATTGAAAAATAAACCTTTTATCGGCTTGCCATTTATTTGGGACTTTAAACAAGATCCAAAAAATCCACGTGAATTCCAAAACGGTAAAGTTCTGGACCCGATTGGTGGAAAAATCTATAAAGGCAAAGCAAGACTTAGTGCTTCAGGAAAACATTTAACTATACGTGGGTATGTTGGTGTATCTGTGATTGGTCGTAGTGTCACTTGGATAAAATATTAATTTTAAATATGTTTTTAAAAGCCTCCTCGTGAGGCTTTTTTATTGTCATGTTTTGAAACAATAAGCTGCAGTTTGCCCCTATGACAGTTTGATGAACCCTTCTATATTGATTAAAACATGATCAATATTTATACAGAGAGTATGCCAGACAATCACTATCAAACTTTAGGGATCGCCCGAGATGCTTCGGCAGATCAAATTAAAAAAGCCTATCGAAAATTGGCGCGTAAATATCACCCTGACGTCAGCAAAGAAGCTGATGCTGAAGCGCGCATGCAAGCGATTAATGTTGCATACGACACCTTGAGTGATGCCGAAAAGAAAAAACAATACGATTTTGAACTCGATCATCCACAAGGATTTTCTGGGTTTAATGCTGGCAACCAAGGTGGTTTTGACCAATCTCAGTTTTATCGCCAATCGACGACTGATGGTCAGCATGCGGACTTTAGTGGATTTGAAGACTTGTTTGGTCGTTTTGGGCAAGGCTTTGGTGGCGGTGACTATCAGTATCAACGTGCAAACCGCCAAACCAAGAGCTTCCGTGGTGAAGACCAACACGCCAGTTTAGAAGTGGATTTAGAAATCGCATTTCATGGTGCAACGCAGAATATCACCTTGCAGATTCCGAGCTTAAATGCCCATGGTGAGCCTGAAGTTCAACGTAAAACCCTACAAGTCAAAATTCCTGCAGGCATGAAATCAGGTCAACAAATTCGACTCTCGGGCCAAGGGCAAGCTGGCTATAACGGTGGAGCTGCTGGTGATTTATACATTGAAATTTTGTATAAACAAACCGAGCAAACCCGTGTAGAAGGTGCTGATATTTTCCAACAACTGAATATCAGTCCTTGGGAAGCAGCATTGGGTCAAAAAATTGCATTTACCAGTCCTGATGGCAAAACATTAGAGCTACAGATTCCTAAAAATGCGCGTACTGGACAGCAGCTACGATTAAAGGACAAAGGGATACCAAACAAAACACCCGGACAGCTTTACCTGGTTTTAAATATAGTGATACCAGCTGCACAAACAGAACAAGAGCAACAAGCTTATGCGGCTTTTGCTCAAGCTTTTCCGTCATTTAATCCACGACAGTCTTAAGGAGAGCACCATGACAACAATTCATTATCGTGAAATTGTCTGTGACGGATGTAAACAGACTGAAATCGTAGACGAAAAAAGTAGTTTTGATCTACAACACTTTGCCTCTGCCTGTGGGCAAAGTCCAGAATGGGTTCTGCAACTACTCGAATACGATATTCTGCCTAGCCGTTCAGAAGACAGGATTCATCAATTTTTTGGCGATGATATATCTCGCGCACGGCGTGCCTATCGGCTTCAACGAGATTTCGATGCCAGTTTTACTGCGGTCGCCATGATGCTCGACCTAATTGATGAAGTCCAACAACTACGTCGCCAAGTGAAACACCAACAGCTTCATTCGCACTAAATGTATTCGTGAACGCTCTGTCCTGCAGGGCGTTTTTCTTTTCTTGTAGAGTTTGTCTTGTAGAGGAAGTGATCGACAACCATGAAAACACGAGATTGCAATAAAAAAGTCAAAAACATGTTTCCTGAGTACCGTGACTTGGTCTCTCAGTTACGTGATGAAAATCCATATTTTGCACGGATCTTTGAAGAACATGATGAGTTGGATCGTGAAATTATTCAATTGGAATTAAATCCTGTCAATCACCATAACACGGATATTGAGACTATTAAGCGTAAGAAATTAAAGCTAAAAGATGAAATTTATCGCTTGCTGAAAAGTAATGAAAATGATGATATCTCTTGAGATATCGACTCGTATAGGGGAATTTTCATGATGCATGTCGTTCGCAGTACAACCCACGAGGCTACGCAATTGAATTACTAAGACCATAAGGATCGGTCAAATCGCGTTGTACTGCAGATTCTTTAAAAAACAAAATGTAAAACAATTACATCATGACAAAGGATTCATCATGCACATGCATCATGTCCTATTGGGTGGCATTACTCAGTTTCAGTAGTCTATTACATGCCAGTGATAAACGAGTATTTGAAAAACCATGGATGACCAAACAGGATATTCACGCGGCGATGTCACCGTCGTTAAAAATGCCGACGGGACGTATAGTGGAACACTCACTGCAATATGCCCATTGCCGTACAAACCCTTGGTCGAAGTGTGCTTAAAACGCAAAGGCAAACTCAAATATGCACCCTTGGTGAGTCTCGAAGTTATCAAAGGATTTAAAGCAGACCCATCCATCAGAGAAGCTAACGCGAACTATTTGAGTTTCGTCAGCTTCTCAATTTCTTTCATGGTTTTAACCGTACCTTTAACTGTGCCCTTCACCGTCTGTTTGATTGGTTCATAATCCATAAACCAAAACAGATTCATGTGTTGATCGCCGTGCTGCTGTGCCAACATATCAATCACGCTTTTTTCACCGCGCCCGACCAAATGCCGTCGATAAAAATAATACAGTAGTAAAATCGTGGTCATCAGCATGATGCCGAGCATGATCCAAAAACCGGTTGGCGATTTGAGTCCCGGAATAAACTCAAAGTTCATACCGTATATACCGGTTAATAAGGTTAATGGTGCGAAAATTGCCGTAATAATCGCCAGAATACGCATATTTTCATTGGTTTGGTTAGCAACGGCTGAAAAATGCAGATCAATGGCGGCCTGCACAGCACTGCGTAATCGTGTGGTGTGTTTTTGAATGCGTTCGATATGACTGGTTAAATCATCTACCCGAACCAGCATGATATCCTGCTTTTCACTGCGCTTTTTGCCTTTCAAATGTGGGTAATTATCTACAACTTCATCACGCAGTTCTTGCAAGGCTTCAATTTGCTCTTCACACAAATTTTCCACTTGCTGAAAAGCCATATTTTCCTGCAGCAGCTGATGCCACTTGGTAAAACGCCGATGCCCTTGTAATAACTCTTGCTGCCAAAACTCGACACGGCGCGTCAAAGGAACACGTAAATCCAAGTATCCATCCACCATATTATTCAGTAAGCGCAATGCCAAATCTAAGGGCGTCATGGCTAATTTTCGTGGTTTATTTTGTTCATCAATCGGACGAGAAATTAAGGTTTCAATCCGCTGGATATAACTTTCAATGGCTTTGTTGCCCTTTTCACGAACCGTAATCAGCACTTGGGGCGTGAGCAAAAAACTGATCGGGGTAGTCGCCAAACCAAAGACCCGCTCATGCTTTTCAAGCGCGTCGGCGCCTGCAACAATTTGGTCATCGGGGGTGACCATTTTTCTAAAAATTAATAAATCGTAATCATCGAGTGTGTCAAAGGCACACGGATGCTCTAGATTTAAAATATCCCACAGATGATATTCATTGACCCGTAGATCACACGCCTGAATAATCTCACGCTGCCATTGCTCAGGGCGGTTGACGACATCTTCACGGGTACAATCAATCCAAATAAACTCAGGCTCAAGTTCAGGATGATGCTCACATTGCACTTGGTCTTGCACATAGATATGCGCGGCTGTTGGATGCTGAAAAAAATAATAGGTTTGCATATCTCATTTATTATTGTGTTTACTTTTTGCATGATGCCATAAAAAAAGCCTTGAGCAAGTCAAAGTTCATACTCTGACTGCACTCAAGGCTTTTTAGAATCCATTCACAGAGCCGAAACCCTGTGAATCAACAAACCATTAAGCTTGTTCGATGTCTTTCATGGTTAATTTGATACGACCGCGGTTGTCGACATCAGCAACTTGTACTTTGATCTCTTGACCTTCAGATAATACGTCTGAAACGTTCGCAATGCGTTCGTTAGAAATTTGAGAGATGTGAAGTAAGCCATCAGTACCTGGAAGGATGTTTACAAACGCACCAAATTCAACGATACGAATCACTTTACCAGTGTAGATTGTACCTGGTTCGATTTCAGCAGTAAGCGCTTGGATTTTCGCAACAGCAGCAGAAGCAGCCGCTTTAGTTTCACCAAATACGCGAACTGTACCGTTATCTTCGATATCGATTGCTGCTTTAGTTTCTTCAGTGATCGCACGAATCGTTGCGCCGCCTTTACCAATCACATCACGGATCTTATCAGGGTTGATGTTGATCACTTGGAATGTAGGCGCGTGCATAGAGATTTCAGGACGAGCGCGTGAAATCACTTGGTTCATTGCATTTAAGATGTGCATACGACCTGCATACGCTTGGTTCAATGCAACTTCCATGATCTCTTCAGTAATACCTTCGATCTTGATGTCCATTTGAAGTGCAGTAATACCGTTTGCAGAACCTGCTACTTTAAAGTCCATGTCGCCAAGGTGGTCTTCGTCACCCAAGATGTCAGAAAGAACTGCGAAACGCTCGCCTTCTTTGACTAGACCCATTGCGATACCCGCAACTGGCGCTTTAAGTGGAACACCTGCGTCCATAAGTGATAGAGAAGCACCACATACAGAAGCCATTGAAGATGAACCGTTAGATTCAGTGATGTCCGATACGATACGGATCACGTACGGGAAGCGGTCAGCTGCTGGAAGTACAGCTTGTACACCACGACGCGCTAAACGACCGTGACCGATTTCACGACGTTTAGGACCAGATTCACGACCAGTTTCACCTACAGAGTATGCAGGGAAGTTGTAGTGCAACATGAAGTTGTCAGTTTTCGTACCCGCTAATGTATCTACCATTAACGCATCACGTGTATTACCCAAAGTTGTTGTTACCAACGCCTGAGTTTCACCACGTGTGAATAATGCAGAACCGTGAGCACGGTCTAACACGCCAACTTGTACGTCAAGCGCACGAACTGTTTTAGTATCACGGCCATCAATACGTGGTTTACCTGACAAGATGTTGTCACGTACTGTACGGTATTTCAGGTCTTCGAATAATTCAGCTAAGTCGTCAGCGATACCGTCAACGTCTTCTTCTGGAACGAATTGAGCAACAGCTTCAGCTTGAAGCGCATCAAGTGCTGCATAACGATCGTGTTTAACAGCGATTGTGTATGCTTCAGAGATTTTCGCTTCAAACGCTTCTTTTAATTTTGCACGAAGGTCTTCGTTTTTCGCAGGTGCAGTCCAAGTAGACTCTGTTGCACCAGCAGCCGCAGCAAATTCTTTAATCGCTTGGATCGCGATTTGCATTTCGTCATGACCGAACAATACAGCGCCAAGCATTTGGTCTTCAGAAAGTTCTTTCGCTTCTGATTCAACCATCAATACTGCAGATTCTGTACCTGCAACCACAAGGTCAAGGTCAGATTCTTTAAGCTGTTCGTGGTTCGGGTTAAGGATGTATTCACCGTTGATTAAACCAACGCGCGCACCACCGATTGGACCACGGAAAGGCGTACCCGCAATTGCAAGTGCAGCAGATGTACCTAACATTGCAGCAATGTCAGCATCCATCGTTTTGTCAGAAGAAATCACAGTCGCAGTCACTTGGATTTCGTTGTAGTAACCTTCTGGGAACAACGGACGGATTGGACGGTCGATTAAGCGTGAAATAAGAGTTTCAGCTTCAGACGCGCGGCCTTCACGTTTACCGTAACCGCCCGGGATACGACCTGCAGCATATTGTTTTTCTTGGTAGTTAACAGTCAATGGGAAGAAGTCTTGACCTGCTTTAGCTGTTGGTTGAGCAACAACGGCAACAAGAACTTGTACACCACCCATAGTGATGATTACAGTGTTCGCTTGACGCGCAACACGACCTGTTTCTAGGACAACTTGATGCTGACCGTATTGGAATTCTTTACGAATAATATTAAACATCGACATGTTTTATTTTTTCCTGATTTTATTCTAGTGGAGACCCCTAAGGTTTGGCATTCACTCAACGCCCCAAACGCTGCAACATAAATGACAAAGCTTAGAAGCCGACCTCACTAGATATTAAAAACATTAATTAAAAATACTAATTTGAGACACAAAGAAGGAGCGAATCAACGCCCCTTCCCCATTATCCAACCAAGGTTGGATAGACTTTAGTTTTCAGTAATACAGCACTAAGCATGCAATAGTCCGAAAATAAAAGTTTAAATCGAATTAACGACGTAAACCTAAAGCAGCAATCAATGCGCTGTAACGAGTAGCGTCTTTACCTTTAAGGTAGTCAAGAAGCTTACGACGTTGGTTAACCATACGGATAAGACCGCGACGGCTATGGTGGTCGTGTTTGTGCTCTTTGAAGTGACCTTGTAAATCATTGATTTGAGCAGTTAAAAGAGCTACTTGAACTTCTGGTGAACCAGTGTCGTTTTCAGCGCGAGCGAATTTTGCAACGATCTCTGCACGATCTGCGTTTGTTAAAGCCATTCGATTTCTCCGAGATGCTTATAAAGTTAACTTTTGATACGAATCAACTGATAAATCAGCTGACTGCCGTGCATCACTACAGCAAGTGCATTATATTAAGGGAAAATCGTCCCAATTGCAAAAAGAGATGGCCGACTTCGTCAGGTTTTCATGACGATAATAGCGCCTTTTTTTTCACATCGATTCCATTATAAATTTTTTATATGTTTCGATACTTTATGCGACACAAAACCGCATATTTCTAACATGTTGAATGCGATGTCATTGAATGAATTTTAAACTGATTTTTTGATATATTTTGCCACTCGATGTTTAGCATGCAAAACTCAAAGTGGAATGATTAAAAAAAAGCCCGAGCTAGGCTCGGGCTTTTTTGCGCTGTAGTTTCTTCTTTTTTAGTTATTGTTTTATTATTTATTGTTTTATGTGGCGCTTTTCCGCGTCCTTATGTCAAACATTCCATGTTTTAACTTGCACTTCCTTATGTGGTAGATTTTGCCACAACGGCTATTAGATAAAAGTCGTATTTTTCGTATCTATATGTAAGCTTTTTCGTACATCAGTTAAGCTCTATTTCTTTTCTGTTACAGCGTATAGGCATTTCTTATTTTCCAGACATAAAAAAGCCCTGTAGTCTCTCCCAAAACTACAAGGCTTAGCGGCTGTAAGTTTCCTATTTCCTTACTTCACTGTAAGTTCGCTGTCTTTTGACGTTATTCTTATACTTTTGCGATTTTACTCAACCATCCGTGTTGAGTTCTTTTTCTGTGAAGTCATCTTCTCAAAAAGCTCTAAAAAGCTCTATGCGCAAATCTCCTGAATCGATGTAAGCCATTTCTTACAAAATACGGTACATTTTGCCTAGGCTTTACAAAGGTAGGTGATTGTTAATTTTTTCTAACAGACCACTAACTCGCGCTGTTCTTTTTATAAGCGCTTTTGCCAATGCATCTTTTGCAACAAGCAAACTCACCACTTTTTTGGCACGAGTGATGGCGGTATAAATCAGCTCTTTACTCATCATTTCGGTAGCATGATTTTCCAAAACTACCGCCGTATGGGTAAATTCAGAACCTTGAGACTTATGTATGGTCAAGACATAGGCGGTTTCTATACTTTTAGGTAACCGTGTTGCCACCACCCATTTATCCAAACTTGGAAAATAAACCTCAAACTGCGACTTTTCCGTCATCGGTCGTTTTAAGCAAATCCCGATATCACCATTTGATAGTCCAAGTTGATAATCGTTATAGGTCATCATGACTGGACGACCGACATACCAATCCCCTTGTTTCAACACACCCAAGGTATTTAAGACCCGAAGTTCAATCTGCTGGTTGAGTTCGTGTAAGCCTAATTTTCCATGTCGAATGGCCGATAGAATCCGATAATCATCAAAATAGCGAATCAATTGGGCTGACCAATTTGCATATTCAGCGGGTTGCTCTGGCCATTGTTTTAACCATGCCACATAGGGCTGAAAACCATACATCAGTTGATCATAATATTTTGCCCAATGTGCCGCACTGTTCGTAGCGTCGGGGAGATATTGCAACTGAATCACATCGCTCATATTCGGTGTCAGTTGAATCGGCTGAAGTTCGGATGCAGATACCACCTGATGTTCGAATTTCGCCAGAACTTCAGTGGTTGTTTGCTGTTGTTCTTGTTGTTGAATAAAACGAGCAAACTCACCAATGGCTGCACCTTGCACAAAACGACGGCTGGTCTGTAAATGGGTGCGGTTGGCTTGTAAGGCATCGACATCCTGAAGATTAGCCAAAACAGCACCAACATCGACCGAAGCCAACTGTTCTGCATCCCCCAATAGAATCAGCTTGCTGTGTTGAGGGATTGCCGCGAATAGCATCTGCGCCAAACTTAAATCCAACATGGAGGCTTCATCGACCACAATGACGTCATAGGGTAAGCGTTGGCGCTCATTAAACCGCGGGATAGCGCGCGTCCCTAAACCCAATAGACGATGCAAAGTTACGGGTTTCAAATGTTTGTGAATAATCGAATAATGCTGCAATGCAGGATCTTTAAACGCTGCTTGTAAGGCTTCTTCCATTCGCTGCGCCGCTTTTCCTGTCGGCGCTGCCATCGCAATTCTTAAATTTGGATTTTGCTCATTCAACACGGCAATAATCCGTGCCAAGGTATAGGTTTTACCTGTCCCAGGCCCACCGGTAATGATATTAAAATTGTGCTGACACACCATGTGCAGTGCTTGGATCTGATGGGGATCGGTCAGTAAATCCTTTTCAATATTAAGCATCTGCGTTTGATTGAGATTTTGCTCTGTTTGCTGTTTTAAACGTGCAACTTGCTTGGCTAAAGCATTTTCTAGTGCCCAATAGCGATAAAGATAAAGTCGCTGTGAATCAAAAATAAAAGGCGCAACAGGTGTTTTTTCAGCTTGCTCATGCTGAACCATCTGAGCCAAACATTGAATCTGCGCATCTTCGGCCAAAATACAACTATCGCCTTTTTCCACGGCTTGCATCAATTGTTGAATTAACTGATTTGCAGCAGGATGACTGGCCTGATTGGGTAAATAATGTTGGATTAAATAGTCAATCCAATCCGGCAAAACCTCATCTAAATCAGCTTTTTCTTGGGTATTTTGGGGAACTAAAACCTGCGTTTCCACAGTATTTTCTTGTCCCGCATGCAAAGGCTGTGCTGACAAGGCTTTTTGATCATTTTCCACACAGTTATCCTCAAACTTATCCACAATGCAACTTATTGTTTCAGCGTGAATATTTTTATCTTTTTCGTGCTTATTCACGTTTTAGCCACAACCTTTTCGCTCAATATTGCATCGAGGTTTTGAATGAATGTATCCGCCGGCTTCCAGTGATATACTCCACGATCGGACTGTCCATCCATACCGCGAAGATATAAATAACTCGCCCCACCCAAATGCTGCGTCATGTCATAGTCTTTCATCACGGCTTTCAAATAACGATGTAGGGCCACCAAATATAAAGCCGCCTGCAACCAGTAACTAGAATGACTCATACTTTCTCGAATATAGGCATGATTATAATGTGCGGTCTGATCGCCTAAGAAATTACTTTTATAATCGGCAATGTGATAACGCTGACCATCATAATATACCAAGTCAATCGACCCCGTCAGATAGCGTGCCGTAAACACATCATTCAAATCTTGTATCTGTAAATCTGGCTCATTTAGGCTTTCAAATAGCATGCGTATTTTACGTATCGCCAATGCACGATCTGCCATACTCAAATGAAAATCCATTTCCGAACGATATTCGCCATCGTTTAACTGATGCAAGCTAAAACCATCATGCAATGGTGTATGAATAATTTGACTGTACCATTCCCGCATTTCTTCAATCAGTTCAGCTTCATCTTGCTCAGGGTTTGCCGTTTGCCCGAACTGTTTCATTAAGTTTTGCAACATTTGCGGCGAATCAAACTCAACATCACTATGAAAACGTGATGCGATGGCTTTGGCCAACTTCTCTTCTGGGGTGCTAAATCGAACTTTTTCCATCAATTTATGCAAGAAACTTCCGGGCTTGGTTCCCTTTGGAAAATGCCGTTTAATCCAGCTTATTTTCTCTGCCGTTTCTGCTTCAACGATTTCAAGCTGTTCAACTTCATCGGCAGCACTGTCTTCCTGTTCGTTCATTGCCGCTGCCAGTTGGTCACGTTGTATATGTGTCTTATGTGCCGTACGCGTGAGCGCGGTAAAACTGGTGGTTTCCCGTGGATAAAAATGGCTGTTGGGAATTTCTTCCGCGTCTAATACAACAGTTTCAACCTGAGTCTGAGTCAAAATTGGTGGTGCTGCACGCAAAACATCAGCATCCACACTTTCTGCATGTTGGAACAGATCAGGTTCGCTTCCACGCCAAAAAGTCAGTCCTGAACGCGCTTCTGCCATTTGTTTCTTTTCTACTTCATGATGACGTAGCACGGCATAGACACGATAACTGGCACGGGTCAACGCCACGTACCACAAGCGATGATGCTCTGCTTCATTGCGCGCATCATTTTGTTGAATATCATCTTCGGGTAAGTCCGAAGACTTCACGGCAATCACACGTTCTAACCCAAGGCTTTTTTGCTGATTGTCTTTAAGGGAAAAATTCAAATTGCCTTTTTCACTTAAGCCTGCATTTGCTCCCAATAAAAATACACAACCAAACTCTAAGCCTTTGGATGCATGAATCGTCATCAGTTGCACCCCCAATTGCCC
Organism: Acinetobacter sp. YH16042; assembly: GCF_013417245.1. Classification (NCBI taxonomy): domain Bacteria; kingdom Pseudomonadati; phylum Pseudomonadota; class Gammaproteobacteria; order Moraxellales; family Moraxellaceae; genus Acinetobacter; species Acinetobacter sp. YH16042. Next base: position 52,335 of record NZ_VPEJ01000012.1, on the reverse strand, counting down.
AGTCAATTTTCGCTCTTGGGTACTTTCATTATTGATGCCTAAATTGATTTGGCGAATAAACCATTGATAAAGCTTATATGCACCTGTGTAATGTTCACTTTGCTGACTTAATAATTCTGCGATATGGCGTAAATTCACCACTGTGCGTTCATTATCTCGACTTTGCCCAGCCACCAAACGCGTCCACACCTGAAAGACCGTCATGCAGCTATTCCACGCGCTGCGGAATCCTTGCTCATTCCAAATTTGTCGAATCTGTTCGAGTTTTTCGATGATGTCGCTGAGTCCATCCGCTTGCTGTTCGAGTGCGACCAGTTGTTTCAGATCAAAACCCAATAAACGGCTCAGCAGCGCACGTTTCACCTTGGCTTCTTGATAGGGATTCAAAATCGCGGTCAGCAAAGCGGCTACATCTTGTGCGACGGAACTTTTATAGACACTGTCCCGAGATGCTTTATAACAAGGAACGCCGAGCTGCAATAAACATTGTTGCACTTGCTCTAAGTCGAAATGGTTTTGCCCCAAGACCGCAATATCGTTTGCTGTCAGTGCTCGCTGGGTATTGTTGTCTTGAAAATATAAATGTCCTTGCTGCGCTTGGTTGAGTAATGACTGAATCTGCCAAGCCACTTGCTCAGCTTCATTCAGCGTTTCATCCAAAGCCAACCAACGCAGCGGTTGTGGATTGACTTGCTCATGATCAATCAGCGGCGGATGCTCACGCTCACCTGCTTGAATTGGGGTGTATTCAACTTGCTCACCAAAGTCCATTTGCCGATGAAACAAGGCATCCACCACTTCAACCAAGTTTTTGACTGAACGATGGTTTTTGTTCAAGGTATAACAACGCCCACCCTTGGCTTGAATATCATGACGCGCTTTACGATAGGTCAGCATGTCACCGCCACGGAACCCATAAATCGCCTGTTTCGGGTCGCCGACCATAATCATACAGCTCTGATGTAAGCGCTCCTTGACCCGCCAAATGCTAGACAGCATGTCATCTTGATCTTGGTTGGTATCTTGAAATTCATCGACTAAAATCAGCGGATATCGTGCTAAAACATGAGCAGCAAAACTGTCTTTCCCTGCGGCTGAGCTTTGCTGTAAGGCTTCCGATAAGGTCCGAATTTGTTGTGAAAAGGTGGTTTCCCCAGCGTGGGACAACACTTGAGGCAAACGCTTTTTGACTTCCTGCGCCAAATAAAAATTCAGGTATTGTTCTGCTTGATTGATATGTTCATAAGCGCTGAGCACCGCTCGGAGTTGTTGAACAAAAGCATGTTGATAAAACGCTTTTGAGACATCAGGCTGCTCTTCAACGACTTTGTCTTTAAAGACACGTGGCTTAAATTCAGTTTTATTCGGATCATAAAACAATGAGCGAATGGCTTTCATTGTCTGTTGTAACACATCGGACTGAGTCAAAACCCCTTGGCTACCCGCTGCTTCAAAGTGCTGTAAAAACTCGGGAATGCGTGTATTAAAGGTAACAAAGAATGCACCTTTATTAAAACGTCGAGCGTCCACCAAGTTTTTATAATGACTTCCTGCATCAAAACACGCTGCAAGCTCTACACGAGCGGCAGGCAGCATTTGCGCAAGCTGATGACACATCGCTTCAAAATGCGCCAAAGCATTTTCGGGTAATTCAGGGACGCGCAAATCCACCGATGGGAAATTTAGACTTTCCTTTACTACACTAAGATAGTATTCAGGACCTTTCAACTGATGATTCAACATCAAATATTCAATCAAATGCGCAGGCTGCTGCTGAATCCAATCTCTTAATAAATCATGAATGATCCGTTCAATATGCAGGTCTTCATCATCACTGATTTGCACCTGTTCAATACGACCACTTTCAAAGGCAAATTCACGTAATAACTTTTGACTAAAGCTGTCTAAAGTTCCGACAAAGAGTTCTTCATATTGTTGTAAGACCACGTTCAGACGATTGTACGCATATTCTAAGTGATGCCCATGATCTTTCAGCACTTGCTGATACAAAGGGTCGCTCAAACTTTGCTGAAGTTCGGCCAACTCATCTTGAGATGCCGCGAGCAGGCCATAAATAAAGTCACGGGTTTCTTCAATCCGCAGTCGTACCCGCGCTTTGAGTTCCGCTGTGGCTTTACGGGTGAAAGTGGTGGCAATGACCTGATTTGGCATATAGCGATCGAGAAAAATCCGCACCATTAGACTGGAAAGCGTATAGGTTTTCCCTGTACCCGCCGAGGCTTCAATCCAGTGCAGTCCGGTAAAGCTCATGTCTGCAATTGGGTTGGTGGACATTTTCATCGTTTGCTGTGGCATATTCATTTTTTCACCTCAGGCTTGATGACATTAAGTTTTTTTAGGCCGTCATCCGCCTCGGTATCCATCACATGATATAAACGTTCTGCATAATAACGACAGGACAATGCCAGAAGTTCATCTGCCGCTTGTTGCTGTAAAATAAAGCTCCAATCACGATGGTGGCTATTGGCTTCATTCGACTCCAACTCCACTCCACCAAAACTATGATTTTTCAGCCATTCCTCTTGAAGCTTTGCAAAATTATCAGGCATGAGTTGGCCTGTTTCATTTTCCACCCAAGTGCATTTTTCTTGGCGAATTAAGGCAGCAGGCAGCACCACAGGACGTTTTTGTGCATGTTTCCACATCGCCACCCATTCACTGAGCTGCAGCTTGGCTTGTGCAGAGCTTAATCCACAACAGACTATGCTTTTATCATTACAAATCACTTCACGACGATACGTCGCGCCCTCATCGCCTAAGTCTAAATAGCTCAACCACAATAGATATTCGAGCCAGGTTTGCGTCTGACGCTTAGGCTTTGCCCCAGACGCCATACAGCTTAACCAATGCATACTCTGAGAGTCTTCAGGCACGGTGATACTCAGTATCAAATGCGGTTCAAGCTGTAAGTTTTGTAAGGTGGTCGCGGTTACACGGCGTCCATCCAAACGCTCTAATAACTGTGCCTGCTCTTGCAAACTGAGCTTCCAAGTCGCTATTTGACTATGTCCCACAGGCAGTACATCTTGGAACAAGGCCATATCCGGTTCAGTTGGAGTCGTAGAGTTCTGATCCTCAGCTTGATGGACACGAGAGGCAGGTTGCACATAATGCTTTTGCAATAAGTCACGGACATGATATTGCTGTAAACGGTCGAGCAATAAAGGCTCTTGCTGTGGTAATTGGTCACCGGTATAGACACTGGCCACGCCAAGCGTTTTCAAATATGCACGAGCTGGAAACACCACATCTTTAATCCATTCCTGACCATCTAATACCCGTACTTCTTGTTCATCATGCACAGGATAATCACGGTTAATCCACGATTGGCGTTGACCAGACTGATCTAAAATATGTTCCGCCACAGCAAACCATTGATCTTTATATCGTAAGTTTTTCGACTGCTGAAAACCCATCGGGTCAAAAGGCTGCAAAGGATAAATATGGTATAGCGGCTCGAGCTGCTGTGGAATGCGTAAGCCATCCAAATCCAGCATGGCATCATGGGGTTGGTTCAATTGCTGCGGCTGAATCATCCGTGCGAGGAACTGGCTAAATTCATATATCACAGAGGATGGCTCCCGACTTTCACCATCATTGACATCAAAGCCATTATAGAAAATCCACAAGGACTGTCGGGCAAATAACAAGGCATCTAGAAATGCACCTTTATCATCTTCCAAACGAGAGCGATCACCCAAAACCGGTTTAAACACATCCATCAAATCAAAAGGCACTTGCTGATCACGACGCGGAAATTTGCCGCTATCCATGTTCATTAACACCACCAATGAAAATGGGACTTGGCGGATTTTCCCCATGTCCGCAAAGGTCACGGATCCTGTCGGTTCGATCTGATCGGCAGAGCTATCGATGCCTTGTTGTATTTCTTTGAGCAGCAAAGATAATGGCAAATTAAAGCTATTGGGGAGCGACTCAACTTTATCACTTTGAGCATTGTGCAGACGTTGCGTCATCGCACGCATTACACTGCGAATGGTTTCAAATGCACGACCACTGGCTTCCACAAAAGGCTTTAAATCTGCATCTAATTGTTGCAACCACACTTTGACAGTCTGTGTGCTGAGATTCGGATTGAGCCAATCTCGACGCGCACTGATATCTCGGTAGATCTGAATTAAAGTTTGCACCAACTCAAAATCACTACTCAACACCCCTGCAAAACTTAACGTGTCCTCAAATACGGCATGTTGTGGAATCGCAATCCCTAAAGCCAAACGGTCTAATGCAAATTTAAAGGTATAACGATAATCTCGGTCTTGCTCGGACAAATAAGCCAACATGTGCTGTTCGTCTAAACCACGACGGAAACCGGCTTGAATCAGCAGTTCCATCATACGTTCCATTTGCACATGGTCGAGCTGATACAGTTCTTGCACCGCATTCAAATTCAGCCAATCATGAAAATCTTCTGCGGTAAAACGACCTTGACTAATTTCAATGCGTCCAACAAAGGCTTGCCATGCATTTTGAATATCTTGACTGACCACCCCTGCAATTTTGACTGGGATATAAGGTAAATCCACAGCACTGCGACCCATGCCTCGAGTCGTCGAAAAGACCGTCCGAATATGCGGTTCCAGTTCTTTTAAGTTTGGCACCAAGACCAAGATATCACTCGGATGGCGTGGCTCTTGTTCCGTGCCATCGGCCAACCAATGCACCAACTGTTCACGTAAAACCTCTAACTGACGCAGGCTAGAATGACAGACATGAAATTGAATCGATTCATCTGCCCCCGCGAGTGCATATTGATGCTGCTCGGGTTCTTCTAAGGTCATGATGTCATATTGAATTTGAGCGAGCAGTGTTGTCGGCTCGGTGTCTGGAAAAATATCTTCCCAGCCTTCGCCACCAGACATATTCACCAATAATGCAAAGTTATCCCGCGCACGTTTACCTAAACGCGTCAGTAATGAATGCTGAGATTCACGAAATTCCGCATTGGTCGTACTCAGATAGGCCTGAATTTGTGCCGTGCTGACATTGGGATTTCGCTCAATATAACGCTGTTGTAATTTCAAGTTATAACGATCTTTCCATACGGGATCGACCATGTCTGCCCAATACTCACGCGATGGGTTGAAATACAACAGATGCACTTCGGTATACGCTGCCAAGCGATATAAAAATTTCAGTTGTGCAGGGGGTAATTCTAAGGTCGTAAAGACGAAAATCTGTTCAGGCAAACCGTTATAGGTTTGGTGACGCTCATCATCATCGCGCTCATCATCCTCAGCATCCAAATCAAATTGCTGCTGCCGATTTTGCTCAGCATGCGCCAAGGCAAACCAAAATTTATTGTCTATTTCCTGACGGTCATTAAAGTCTTTTTGGAATACTTGATGCCACAGCCAACGCTGCCAATGCTCCAGTTGTCGAGCCTGAGTCGGTAGATATTCATCAGCTTGTTCAGGTTTCAGACCTGTAAGTTGCATAATATTTAACGGCTGGTTATAACTCCACGCTTTTAGCCAGTCAGTATCGCAATGTGGACAAACCCAGTGCTCAACACCTTCATCTGGGGTATGAATACAACTGCCACGAAAGGCCATGTAGTTGGTAAAAAGCCGAGTGACTTGAGCAGCGATCCAATACAACATTTCTTGCCGCTTTTGCTCACGTTTTTTTCGATCTGAAAGCTGTGCTGTACTGTCAAAAATACGCTGGACTAAGGGCTGCACATCTGTCGGCATCTGTGCAGCATCAAACTGATCAGCCGCAATAAAACCGGCTAGAGCATTATAAATACGCCACTGCATAATCAATGGCGGCATGTTGATACCTTTAATTCGCTCACGGTCTTGTTTGTTCGGCAAGGCCCAATCGTAGGCTTTCCACTGCAACCCTAAAATTTTACGATGATGCTTAATATTGGCACTAATACTGATTTTTTCAGCAACTTGTTTTTCTAACCATGCTGCAATGGCTTGATCGGGCACCACGATATGCCGTTCTTGCAAGACAGATAATGCATTAGTCGACTGATTTGATTTCAATTTTTTGATTAGACAATCCACCAAAACTTCGATTCTTTGACTCTGAATTACATGTATTGCCATGGATTACCTATACAGCCTGCGTGACCAACTACTACAAAACAACAATGATTATTTACTATACATCTTGGGCTGTCTATGCGACTTTGACAAGAGAATAGATTGCAAAAAATGCTTTTAAACAAGTATCTTAATGATACTTTATGAGAAAAAAACCAATCCAGTATCAAGGGTATCTGCTTATGAAAATTGATAACATTCCTGATTCCATCGACCCTAACTTAAATCTGGACATTATTCGCGCTGAATGCTTAGAACTTGTGAAAAAACGTGCTTATTTTTCAGCAGGTGCAGCCATTATTCCTGTGCCATTTTTGGATGTGGTGATTGACGTCGGAATTTTGTCACAGCTCATTCCAGAAATTAATGCGCGTTTTGGTTTAGCGCCAGATCAAATTAGTGTGTATGACCCGAAAACCAAACAGATTCATTGGACAGAACTGCGTAAACGTGGTGTCGAATTTTCTGGCTTAGTAGTTGCACGAACCGCAATGAAAAAATCGCTGAATAACATTGCAGCAAAATATATTACCAAACAAGTGACCAAATTTATTCCGCTAGGTGGACAATTGGTGGCAGCCAGTTTGGGTTATATCGTGATGAAAAAAGTTGCTGAAACCCATGTGGAAGAAAGCTACCAATTGGCAAAGCGTATTCAACAAAAATTTCCGAACCAACCTGTCCCAACGCCAAACAATGGTTAATGGAGCGATATCTAGCGCATCAACAAGATTTAAAAATCACAGTGATCTAAACCATAGACCTGAAGATTAAGTAAATCTGAAAATGAGCTAGTTTTGAAAATGAAAAAAGCCACGAATATCGTGGCTTTTTTCATGCATTTAATCTGCTTTCAATTGCGCCAAGATCGTCTCTAGCACTTGTAAGCGCGCACTGTGCTTGTCATTGGTGGCGATCACATGCCACGGCGCATATTCTGTATCCGTGCGTTGCAACATATCTGCGGCAGCTTTGAGATAATCATCCCAACGGTCACGATTCCGCCAGTCATCTGGAGTAATTTTAAAACGCTTATGCGCGGTTTCTTCTCGGGCTTTAAACCGTGCAGCTTGCTCATCCTTTCCAATGGCTAACCAGAACTTGATGACAACCGTTTGACTGTCATATAAGTCCTTTTCAAAACGGTTGATTTCATCATAGGCTCTCTGCCATTCAACCGTATTGGCAAAGCCTTCAATTCTCTCAACCAAAACGCGACCATACCAACTGCGGTCAAAAATCGTGATCTTTTCTTCAGGGAGAATTTTATTCCAAAAGCGCCATAAATATGGACGGCGTAGCTCATATTTTTCGGGTGCTGCAATGGTATGAATTTCATATTCGCGTGGGTCCAACTTTTTGACGATGCGTTTAATTGCCCCGCCCTTTCCTGCGGCATCCATTCCTTCAAAGACGATCACCACATTGCGTGAATCAAAACGTAAAGCTTCAGCCACCTTGCGGCTTAATTTTTTTAATTCTTTTTTATAATCAGCCTCATCAGCCACGACAGTGCTGGGTTCCAATAACGCCTGTGGTGTTTTGGCTTGTTTCCAGCGCCCCACCGCTTTGGTTTCATGTGCTGGACAATGTTTTAAAGTGCGTAAAATATGCTGTGCAAATTGTTGATCACGGACTTGCTCATCTTCACAGTCGATGATGACCCAGTCATGACTAAAACGCTGACGTAAACGTTGTAGGTTGTCATATTGTTTTTTATTGCGCCAATCTAAACCATGCAATTTATGCCAACGCGCTTCACTCGGGTCCATTTCATCCAAGCGCTTTTGTAAGGATTTCCAAGATAAATCGAACCAGACCTTAATCACATCGACATGATTATTTTTTAGGTCTTGTTCATAGGCTCGCATGTTCTCGACATATTCATCAAATAAGGTTTCATCCAAAGGCTTCGACACATGCATGGCGGTACTGAGCAAATCACTGTACCAGTTTCCAAACATCACCATGATTTGCCCTTCGGCAGGAATAAACCGTGCATAAGACTGCCAAAACGTTTGTTTTTGATTAAACATGATCGGGGCATCCGCTTTCACCCTTAAGTAGCGTGGATCGACCCATTCGCGGAGCTGTTTGACAGCCTCTCCCTTACCCGCAAGCTCGATTCCACTCACTAAAATCAACATGCTTTTGGCATTGGGCTGACGGCTGGTATTTTTCAGTTGATACTGCGCTTCAATCAGCTCAACCGAGAGTTGTTCTTCATCCATCAATTGAAATTCTGTTTCTTTTAAGCTCATGGCGGACCCTTGGTTTTATTCTGTTTTGAGTATAACCATGCCGTTCATCACACAACAATGCTTTCATGTATGTGCTGAAATGCAAAATATGACCGTTTCTGCAACAAACTGACTCAGATTGACCTGTAATTTCGTCACTTTGTCATAGCCCTAAGCTCCAACACCCACTAAGATTCAAACATCTAAAAAATAATTGAGACACTCAATGTCCAAACTTGCGGTATTAGATGATTTACTTGAACTGTATTACCAGTTGAATTACCACAAAAAGCCAGAAATTTTACAGCGTTTACAAGATGTCCAACAGTGGCAAAAACAGCGCATGCAACGTACGCATGCTGTGCAATTTGCTGAAAAACACAATGTACTGATGTCTGAATATTTTATTAACCGTTTATATGGCGGTCCTGATTTTGATGCATTAGCTGCACAAATTGCACGTCTCACCCGCTATGCGCATAAAGCAGAAAAACTAATTCCAGACAATGCCATTAAGACCGGCACTTCGGGCGTACAACTTGCGATATTGGCCGTACAGCTTGACGAACAAGTGGCCATTCAATTACTGGAAGATTATCCAAATAATCCAACCCTGACCGATGAAATGATGCGCCAGACCTATCTCAAGCTCGATCAGGGCAAAGACCGCATGTTGCAACTGCAACTGTTAGACGATTTAGGTCGTAATTTAGATAAATATATGCGCTCGTTTATGGTCTATACCGCCTTTAAAATGTGTAAGGGCGCAGCAAACAAATACAACTTCGAAGTGATGTACGACTTTATGCAAGATGGCTTCTTGGCGATGAAACCGCTCAAGTCAGCAGAAAAATTTGTCCGCGAATTTACCGCTGTAGAACGCCAAATCGTTGACCGTGTACATGCCGGTGACCCGAACCCGTTTCAGCCTGCGGCTTAACAAAACTCACATCCCACAAAGCCCATGTTTGATATAAAACAAACTGGGCTTGCAAGACTGAATTCAGATTTTTTATAGGGGATTTGCAAAGCAATTACAGCAGACCCTTATTTTTTCTGTATATTATTCACAACAAATGCAAATGACTGCTGTATAACAACAGAGAATCTGTCATCATGCTTGCAAAGCAACATTAACCCTATTTATAAGTTAGGAGTGACTCTAATGTCTAACGAGAATCAAACGCCTGCCCCTACACCTGAGTCGGCACAAAATACAGACAAAGTGAGTCCATTCTTAACTGAGCCTTTACCACAAGGGACAGCGCAAGGTCAGCAACAATCTTTAGAACAACGTCTGACCGACACACCTGTGACAGGTTCAGTACCCAAATATAATCTGCCACGTGGCGCGAATACTGGTAACGTTGGGGCAACCACGCACTTTGGTTATCAAACCGTGAGCAGCGAAGATAAAGCACAAAAAGTAGCGGAAGTTTTCCACTCAGTGGCTGCAAAATACGACATCATGAATGACTTAATGTCATTTGGTATTCACCGTCTATGGAAACGTTTTGCCATTAACATGTCTGGTGTACGTCGCGGTCAGCACGTCCTAGATATTGCAGGCGGTACTGGTGACCTTGCCAAAGTATTTAGCCGTGAAGTTGGCCCGACAGGTCATGTGGTGCTTTCAGACATTAATGAATCGATGCTCAATGTCGGTCGTGACCGCCTCATTGATGCTGGTTGTACCAATGTCGATTTCGTTTTGGCCAATGCTGAAACTTTAGAACCTTTTGCAGACAACAGTTTTGACCTATTGACCATTTCATTTGGTCTACGCAACGTGACTGACAAAGATGCTGCACTAGCTGCCATGTACCGCGTACTTAAGCCAGGTGGTCGTTTACTGATTTTAGAATTCTCTAAACCGGTATTTGAACCTTTCTCAAAACTGTATGACTTGTACTCATTCACTGCATTACCGATCATGGGTAAAATCGTAGCGAATGACTCTGAAAGCTATAAATACCTTGCAGAATCAATTCGTATGCACCCAGACCAACGTACTCTTAAAGGTATGATGGAAAATGCGGGCTTCCAAAACTGTGATTACCACAACTTAACGGGTGGTATCGTGGCTGTACACCGTGGTTTCAAACTTTAATACTGCAGGCTGAACTATGTGGTCGATTCTCGCACTTGGTGCAGTTGAACGCTTAATTCATCATGTCATTGATTTGGATGCGATTACCCGCATCCAACTGAATGAATTGCAAGGCAAAATGCTTCGTGTGGTGATCGACTCACCACAGTTGTCGGTGGATGTGTTTTTTGACGATCAGAAAGTTCGCTTAGAACCGACGCCAACAGGACATACTGAAACCGCATCCATCTTTGAGCAACGCCCTTTCGAGCAGCAGTCAAACATAACTGAAGCAACGGCGACCTTACATGTCAAAACGGTCGTCGAGCTCCTCAAACTGCTGTTGGCTGAAGATGTCGGCAATATTCCATTGCAAGGTGATTATCACTTATTGCAGGATATCCAGCGCATTATGCAGCAAGCTGAGCCTGATTTAGCTTCGCATCTAAGCCCTTGGATTGGTCCAAGCCTTGCGCATGAAATTGGTAAGTTACAACTTGCACCCAAACATCTCAAACGTACTTTACAAAGCCATTTGTTCTTTGCTGAAGACGCGTTAAAAGAAGATTCAGGCTTGCTTGCCCCACGCTGGCAAATGGATGACCTGAATCAAGACACCCGAATTTTGAATCAAAATCTGGACCGTGCAGAAGCAAAAATTCAGCAGCTGCACAGCCAAATTGACTCATTACAAGACAACACTTAAGACTAGGTAATTGCATATATGATTCCGCACGTTTCACGTTTACTCGACCTTTGGCGCATTGCTGCGCACTATAGACTCGACACGTTGTTTCCTGCGGAAGAATTACCGGAAAAAGCCCGTCATATTATTTCCCTCATTCGTATACATCCTGCAGCACGTTTAAGCAAAGAACGTAAAAATCCACTGAAGCTAAAACAAGCTTTAGAAGATATGGGACCTTTGGCCATTAAACTCGGTCAATTACTGTCTACCCGTCGTGACTTGATTCCACCTGAAGTTTTACAGCAATTGGTGCTTTTACAAGACCGTGTAAAACCTTTTTCAAATGACGTTGCCAAAATGCGCATTCAGGAATCACTCAAAGCCGATGTTAATACCTTATTTGCACGCTTTGACGAGCAACCTTTAGCCGCAGCATCTATCGCACAAGTGCATACTGCTGCACTGCATGATGGTCGCGAAGTCGTAGTGAAAGTGGCTCGCCCGAATATTCGCAATCAAATTCTGCATGATTTTGAAATATTAGAGTGGCTTGGTCAGTTCCTTGAAAAACGCCTAGAAGCCGCTCGTGCCCTGCATCTATCTGAAATTATTCAAGACTACCGTCAAATTATTCTCAATGAATTGGATTTGACTTTAGAAGCGGATAACACGCGTCGTATGCGTCATTACTTCACCGGTTCAAGCATGATGTACGTGCCTGAAGTCTATATGGACAGCCGTGATGTCATGGTCGAAGAGCGTATTACGGGTGTACCAATTTCAGATATTGCGACCTTTGATCGCTTGGGCATGGATCGTAAAGATTTAGCCGAAAAAGGGCTCACCATTTTCTTTACCCAAGTGTTCCGCGACAACTTCTTCCATGCAGACATGCATCCGGGGAATGTCTTCGTCGAAACCATTAATCCAAGCAATCCACGCTTTATTGCCTTGGACTGCGCGATTATGGGTGAGCTTTCAAAGCACGACCAAATGACCGTAGCACGCATGCTGCTTGCGGTTATGAACAGCGACTTTATGCAACTGATTCAAATCGTGCATCAAGCGGGTTGGATTCCACCGGGTACAGATCAAGATGCCTTAGCACGTGAAATGCGTCGTACCGTTGGCCCAATGGTCTCTAAACCAATGCATGAATTGGACTTCGCCGGCATCCTGATTCAAGTGATGGATATTGCGCGTCGTTTCCATTTAGAGATTCCGCCACAACTGATGTTGCTGCTCAAGACCTTGGTCCATGTTGAAGGTTTAGGAACTGATCTCTATCCTGAATTGGATATTTGGAGTTTGGCAAAACCAATCCTCACCGATTGGATTAAAGCGCAAATGAATCCGCAGAAAAACTTAAAAGAACTCGGGCAAAAAATTCCAGACTTACTTTTAGGTGCGCAAGATTTACCAACGCTGATGATCGACAGCCTGAATGGTTTAAAAAATCAGTCGGCTTGGCATGCCAAACAACTGAATGAACTGCAAAGCATGCGCCTGCAAATGGAACATCAGCAAAAACGTAGTTGGGTTTTTGGCAGTATTATGGCCATCTTCCTCTCCATCGCGATAATTGCGCCATGGTATGTTTCCATCGTATTAATTGCACTTTCAAGCTTACTTGCCATTTGGCGTGTGTTTAAATGATCTTGATGTATCCATAGCTCCTTTAAGCCTTTTGACAATAAAAGGCTTAAAGCCATAAAAACAAAAAATTCAAAAATTTAAATAAGGCTGAACGCCATGTCATACAGTTATTTAGGGGTACTGTATGGTCGAAACCCTCTCCGAGCATGTGCAACGGCCTTGCTGTATAGTTTTTCGACCCTGCTCGATGTGTTGGTTCAATTAAATATGCACATGCCTTTTCTAAACTGGCAACCGACAGCCAACACCACCCTGTATCGGATGCAGCATAGCGCTACATTTTGGTGGATCATTCTCTTTAATGCACTTCCCTGTTTATTCCTACTTTGTTTGCCACAGCAAAAGCTGATGGCGGGGTTAAATTATTGGTTATTAGCTGGGGCCGTGATTTTTATCATTAACCTATTTGCTTGGGCGGTCTTTCCAATGGCGACATGGGCAATCGTCTGCCTCAGTTTGTTTCAATTGCATCGGCATAACGAACAACTATTACAGCATTCCTGAGAGACGCCTTGATATGACTGAGAAGTCATTTGTCGTAAGTTTCAGCCATTGGGTCTGTGCAAAAACACACTAGAATAATTCTACGACTGTATTTTAAGCGACTGCCATGACTCAAATTTTGCAAAAAAGACCGCCTGCGCTCAATATCCGTGCTGGCCATTTAGCCCGCCAACTGATTGAACAAGAGGGTTTAAACGCTGCTCAAGTGGATATCCTGCCCGGTGCTGCGGGTGGTCCGAAAGGCATTGGTATTCAAGGTTTAGATCAGGCGATTTTTGCTGACTTTTTGCCACGCGCGCAACAAAAGCGTACTTTAATTGGTTCATCGATTGGCAGTTGGCGCTTTGCCAGTATTGCTGCTGGGGGAGCCATTGAAGGGACGAAACGCCTCTCTGAGCTGTATACCAATCTGAGCTTTCATAAAAAGATGAGCCGTCAAGAAGTCAGCGATGTGTGTCGTGGCATGCTGATCGATTTGATTCAAGGTCAAGAAGCGGCACTGGTTAATCACCCGGATTATCACCTCACTGTGCTTTCAGTCAAAGCTCAGCATATTTTCCAAAGTGATAAAGCCCTGCCGCTGTTAGCCTCTGTCGCAGGGATCGTGGGCACGACAGCGCTCGCACGTAAACACAGTCGTTATTTCATGCAGCGTGTAATTAGTCAGCCTGTGTCAGGTCATCAATTTACCGTGGCGGATGATGGCTTTACCACGCATTACCATGCATTGACTCAAGACAGTGTCATGCCGTGGCTTATGGCTTCTGCATCTATTCCCGGTGTCATGGCCGCGATACGTGATATCCCTGATGCGCCACAAGGCAGTTACCGCGATGGCGGCCTGATTGACTATCATATTGACCTACCCTTCCAAAGTCAGGGCATCGTGCTGTATCCACATTTCACGGATAGCATCACCCCAGGTTGGTTTGATAAATTATTTAAACGCCAAGCCAATCCTGAAAATCAGGCGCGTACCCTGTTACTGTCGCCTTCACAAGAATACCTTGCAAGCTTGCCGCTTGGCCGACTGCCTGACCGTAAAGACTTTACCCTCAAAGGCTTAGACAACCAACAACGGATTAAAATGTGGAATCAATGTGTGGCTGAAAGTCAGCGTATGGGCGATGAGTTTTTGGAGTTGATTGAAAAGCAACATTTCCCAGCAGTCATGCAAGCACTCTAAGCGTTACAGTAATCTTTTGCGAGGGACGCTATAATCCTGTTTCAGAATTTTGAGCTTATTTAGTATAGATTTATGCGGATATTTTTAACTGTTTTGCAGTATGCCTGCATCGCTTTTGCACTTTTCCTCGTTTATCAAGTGTCAACCGCCTTGATCAGCGGCCAATACGATTTAATGGAAGTGGTGGCAGATGTCGGTACCATTTTAATTTGTATCGATTTGGCGGTGTTTTTATTTACCAGTAATGCAAAACAAGGCATTAGCATCGAAGACTATGCGAAACAATTGGAACAAAAGCCGTCAAAATTGGTATATGTCACCCGTAAATTGGGACATTTCGGTATTTTGCTGATCATTACCAGTTGGATTGTACCGATGATTCGCTAATGTATTTTAGTTCAATAAAAAGGATCATCATGTGTTCATGATGATCCTTTTTTATGTCATCGGATTTTATTTATCCGAAGAAATTAACCCGTCCAGTTTTTACATCATACACTGCACCAACAATCGCCACTTTACCTTCTTGCACCAACTGCTGTAGCACTTCACTATTTTGCAAAATATAGCGGATGTTGTAATGCACATTCATTTGCGTCACTTGCTCTAAAAATGCCGGACTCAGCGTTTGTGGTTGCATCAATTCTGCAACACGCGATACAGACTCATTGAGTGGCCCCAGCACATATTGAATATGTGGCATACGCGTCAGGCTCTGAATCGATTGACCAGCTAAATGCAACTGACAAGCACTGCTAACCGCACTACAGTCCGTATGACCAAGCACTACGATCACTTTGGCACCTTTGGCTTCGCAGGCAAATTCTAAAGAACCCAATACTTTTGCCCTGCGACATTCCCCGCTATGCGTAAACTAAATAAATCGCCAATTCCAACATCAAAGATCATTTCAGTCGGCGCACGAGAATCCATACAACCTAACACTGCCGCAATCGGATGCTGTCCTTCTTCTGCGGTCACCCGCAGTTGACGATAGATATCTCGTTGCAAACGCTCATTTTGTACAAACCGCTCATTGCCGGCTTTAAGCAAAGCGAGCACGGCCTCCGGAGTCAAACGTTGCTGTAAAGCTGCGGTACTGATATCTATATCTAATGCCGCCTCCTGCGCATCGGCATAGTGTGCCTTGAAACCAATCAACTGCACTTGCACTTTACGCTGTGCTGCCTTTTCCTGTTGGTACTCTTGAATAAGCTGGAAAATATCAGCATCCATATCACTCACATGTGTGGCATCAATCACCACTTGTTCGCCGCGATGGATATGTTCCAATGCAGATATTAATGCCGAACGGTTGAGAAAACTGACTTGTGAAGGCAATTCAATCCGTGTAATCACCCCATGTAAATGATGCTCTTTATACACCTTCAGTCCCTTATTAAAATTGGCATATAAAATAAAGGCCGCACTACTGGCTAAACCAATCAAGATTCCGAGCAATAAGTCTGTGAATAAAATCGCCAGTAAGGTAATGATAAAAGGAATAAATTGTTTCCAACCTTTTAAATACAACTGTTTAAACAATTTGGGATGTGTCAGTTTAAACCCTGTGAGGATTAAAATTGCGGCTAATGCTGAAAGCGGAATCATGTTCATCAAAGGCACTAAACACAGCACGGCAAACAAGAGTAATACGCCATGAAAGATCGCAGAACATTTACTTTTAGCTCCAGCACTGGCATTGACCGAACTACGAACAATTACTGACGTCAGCGGCATCCCGCCTATAGCGCCCGAAACAACATTACCGATACCTTGCGCCCATAGCTCTCGGTTGGGGGGTGACGAACGCTTATGCGGATCTAATTTATCTGCTGCTTCCAAATTCAATAAAGTTTCTAATGACGCCACAACCGCCAAAGTGATAGCCCCTGTGTAAATCAGAGGATTATTTAAAGCGGTCCAATCTGGAAAAATCATCACATTTTGTGGCTGATCCCAAAGATTTGGAAGTTGGATGAGGTTCGATGGATGAACTGCCAAAGGCGAACCACTAAGCACCAACACGGCATTGCACAGTGCAGCAAGAACGACAGCAACCAAGGCTGAAGGCAGAACCCACTTTTTGCATGGGCTCTGTTCCCAAAGCAACATCAGTACAAGGCTACCGATACCGATCAGAACGGCACCAATATCCCATTGCAAATCGAGCGGCTGTGACTGCCACAGCACAGACCATGAAAATTGGTTCAAGCCAAACAAATAAGGTATTTGACTCCCAATCAAGATCAGACCGATAGCTGCCAACAAACCCAATATGACATTGTTCGGAATAAAGTTGGCAAAGAAACCGAGCCGAAATATGCCAAATCCAATCTGTAAAATACCGGCAAAAACAATACACAATAAAAAGGCGGCATAGTTGCCGCCCAGTAATTCAAGCTGTACCAAAATGACTGCTGTTAAACCTGCTGCTGGCCCTGCAACACTGATATGTGAGCCACTCAATGCTCCGACTAAAATACCACCGACAATGCCGGAAATAATGCCAGAGAGAATCGGTGCGCCAGAAGCCAATGCAATGCCTAGACATAGTGGTAAAGCCACGAGAAATACCACTGTTCCAGATAAAAAGTCGTGAATATGAAATCGATGTCGTTCAATTTTAGATGTCATCATTTTACCGTTTATAATAAATATCAAATAATTAGATGTAAGTATGTAAAGCCTAAAGTTTGTGACCACTTTATGGCGTGACTTATATTGTCTGACAATCGAACGATTCTAAAGTGTGTTTTGATACGTGATTTGTGTGATTTTTACACTTTATTGCGAAGTTTAAGATTCAGCTCATTTATCTTTGATAGGCCTTAAAAGAAATAAAAAAACCTCCCATTTGGGAGGTTTTTTTTAAGGTTTCCTTAAAATTTTCATGCCAGTCCACAAGCTAGATAGGGCTTGTACTAAACTAGCTATAAAGAAAAATATTACAATTCTTATCAACCATTTTGTGACTTCAATTTCACTAATAGTTGCTATCAACAAAACCGAAGTAATACATACTAAAATCAAGTATAAAATAGCTAAAAACCAACTACTCAAATAGTATGGCCCAAAATCTTGAAGATAGTCTTTTACAGCAATCTTTTCTAATCCATAAACAATAGTAGAAATTGTTGCTACAATTCCAAACATTGCTATAGAATATGCAAGCAAAGCAATGCCTAAATCCTTCTTATTAATATAAAAAGAAAAAATAAAATAGTTTTTTAGGACACAGTAATATAATGCTTGGCTAGCCACTCCAATGATTAAGGGAATTGAATTCAATAAGAGGATGATTGACCAATTTTTCATAATTTAACCCCTTATAATCCCTTATTCTTTCTTGAATAACAGAATTGGTTCCTAAAGTAGCTTTCATATGCTCAGCAATAGATGTATCTGATTCAGCCTCACAACCTTCTGATAACATGCCATCTTTTGAATAATAAAAATTTGTTAATTGGTCCTCTAAATGAGCCTTAGCACGTAAAGTTACTTTTTCTAGTTCATTATCGGGTACTTGATTTATTGATTTAAGAACTGTTTTGTTAATTGCTTTACCTCTTTTAGGTTTTATAATTACTTCTAAACCAGCAATATCCTCAAAATCAATCGCTTTACCCTCCCCATTAAAAGCATTTAATACATTTTGAACAAAAGGCCCATATGCTACTTGAAATGAAGTTCTACCAATAAAATCAAGATTCGCAACCTGCGCTTTGGTTATTTGTGTTTTAACTGGAATTAATTTAAAAGACAAATCCCTGATCTTCATTCCCTTAAGTAACTGTTCAACATAAAAAGCATATGCTGTGGAGGTCGGTGATAAAACTCTAGATGCAAACGCAAATATTGAAAATTTATCATTCATATAAATATATGAAGCAAATCCCATACTTTCATTAGCTGCCAATTTGCTTGTTAAATCCGCAGCAGATAAACCACTTCTATTATCTTCAACTGCCTTTACAATTTCCTGATTCTTCGTTTGAACAAATAAATAGAAATTCTTATTCAATTTAATTAAGTATAGTTTTTCATCATTGTAAGTAATTCCAGTAACATAACTCTTTGCTTTTTTATTCGTACTATTTTCAATGATCTGAGAAATATTAAAGTCAAAAGATTGTAAGTTATTTACATCTTGAAAATTATACATGTAATAGTTTATTCGCATTTATCCCCAAAAAAATAAAAGAGCCTTAAGGCTCTTTTAATTTAGATTAAATTTTAAGCAAATTCAACAATTTACTTCGAACCTTTAATCCCTGCTTGTAATAACAACGCACCTAAACCACCAATTTTATTTTCTTGTGGTTTCGCTGCTTGAGATTTTTTATGACCTTGTGGGCGGTCGCCTTGCGGACGGGCATGCTGTGGACGTTTCGCATGTGGCTTACGCTCACCACGTTGTTCTTGCTGGGCATTGTCACGACGTGGTTGACGTTGTGGTTTCGCTGCAGCAGCACCTTCTGCACGCATAGACAAGTTGACACGGTTACGTTCAACATCGACATTCAAGACACGAACTTGAACAATTTGACCTGGTTTCACGACTTTGTGCGGATCTGCAACAAATTCATTTGCAAGTTCAGAAATATGCACTAAACCGTCTTGGTGTACACCCACATCCACGAATGCACCGAAGTTGGTTACATTCGTAACCACACCTTCAAGCTGTAAACCTTCAGTCAACTGCGCCACTTCTGTGATGTCTTCACGGAATTTAGCCGTGCGGAACTCTGGACGTGGGTCACGGCCTGGTTTTTCAAGTTCAGATAAAACGTCTTGAATTGTCGGTAAACCAAATTGGTCATTTACAAATGCTGCTGCATCGATCTGACGGATAATTTCAGTATTACCAATAATATCTTTTACAGTCGTCGCTTTTGCTTCCACAATTTTTGCCACCAAGTCATATGACTCTGGGTGAACTGCAGATGCATCCAATGGTTCAGAACCATCTTGAATACGTAAGAAACCTGCTGCTTGTTCAAAGGTACGTTCGCCTAAACGAGGTACTTTCTTCAAACTTTGACGGTTATCAAAACGACCATTTTCTTTGCGGAATTCAACGATTTGCTGTGCAATCGATTTATTTAGACCCGCGATATAACCCAAAATAGCAGATGATGCTGTGTTGACATCAACACCTACTGAGTTCACACAGTCTTCCACAACCGCTTCTAGCGTTTTTGCCAAACCGGTTTGGTTCACATCATGTTGGTATTGACCCACACCAATCGATTTAGGATCAATCTTCACAAGTTCAGCCAATGGATCTTGTAAACGACGTGCAATCGATACAGCACCGCGGATCGATACATCTAAATCTGGCAATTCATTTGACGCCAATTCAGATGCTGAGTAAACCGACGCGCCTGCTTCAGATACCGACACACGAATCAAGTTCAAGTCTGTATTTGCTGCCATCATTTCAGCTACAACAGCTTCAGTTTCACGGCTTGCAGTACCGTTACCAATGGCAATCAGTTCAACATTAAACTCACGGCATAGACGTGCAAGTTCAGCCACTGATCCAGCTTTGTCTTCTTTCGGAGCAAATGGGTAAATCGTGCTATGTGCAAGGACATCACCTGATGCATTCACAACAGCCAATTTCACACCCGTACGGATGCCTGGGTCTACACCCAATGTGCAACGTGCGCCTGCAGGAGCAGAAAGTAATAAATGACGTAGGTTTTCAGCAAAGACATCCATCGCTTCAGCTTCAGCAGCCAAACGTTTTTCAGTCAATAATGAATGTTCAATCGCAGGACGAACTTTACCGAGCCAGAACAATTTTGCAGTTTGTTTTAAGAAATCTGCACGCGCTTGTGGTTGTGCTGTTTCTAAATTGTATTCAGTATCAATACGAGCCAATGGTGCATCATCTTCACCATCGACTTTTAAGCCCAAGACATTTTCTTGACGGCCACGGAGCATCGCCAATAAACGGTGTGAAGGGACTTTATTTAAGCTTTCAGAGAAATCAAAGTAATCACGGAATTTTTTACCGACTTCTTTTTTCTCATCGCTTGCAACTAAACTTTTCAACACTGCAGTTTTCGCAAATGTCGCTTTTAGCTCAGTGGTTAATGCAATATTTTGTGCCCATTCATCAATTAAAATGTGTTGAATCGCATCAAGTTGACTTTCAACATCTGCATAATCTTCATGGCTAAAGCCTGCCAAAGCTTCCGTAGGATCGATCGCTTCATTAAAGATTTTTTCAGCGATTGGGCCTAAACCCGCTTCTTTGGCTTTAAATGATTTACTGGTACGTTTTGGACGGTACGGTGCGTAAATCTCTTCTAAAGCATTTTTCGTTTCTGCTGCATTCACGCGAGCAAGTAAGTCATCAGATAACTTGTTTTGTTCTTTTAGAGATTCGATTACCTTTTCACGGCGCTCAAATAAATCACGCAGGTAAGTCAGACGTGTATCGAGCTGACGTAATTGAGTATCGTCCAGACCTTGCGTCACTTCTTTACGGTAACGTGCGATAAATGGAACACTGGCACCTTCATCAATGAGCTTGATGGCAGCTTCAATTTGATTTGGACGTACGGCAATTTCTTTTGCCAACTGCTGAACTAAGTCAGTCATCGTATTAGATCCCTGCAAGGATAAGTTCTAAAAGCCATGATTATAAAGACCAAGACCATAAAATCCACAATTGTTTTTATAAATTTATTCGTGGTTTTTAATGCCAGTTCATCTCAAATACACATTTTTTTACGAAACTGACTATGAAACAGCAAATTAGCGAGACTTAGATAAGCAAACTGATTCGAACAACATGTATACATTTGGTATCTATGTCTTGATTTTAACTGCAATATTTGTTGCTTTAGAGCATAGTAAATTTATATAAATGAATCGTATACTCAAGTGAAATCGACTTTTTGTTTACGATGACAATAAAGAATAAGGAGCACGTCATGAGTTTAGTTGTACCTGCTGAAAAAACAGATGCCGTACAAGCCGAAACCGACCGAGTCGAACGCATTCTGGTTGTCGATGATGATGTGCGTCTACGCACCCTCTTACAACGCTTCCTAGAAGATAAAGGTTTTGTGGTCAAAACCGCACATGATGCGACTCAGATGGATCGTCTGTTGCAGCGGGAACTCTTTTCCCTGATTGTGCTCGACTTTATGTTACCTGTTGAAGATGGCTTGAGTATTTGTCGCCGTCTGCGCCAATCTAGCATCGATACCCCAATCATTATGCTGACCGCTCGTGGTAGTGATTCAGACCGTATTGCTGGACTTGAAGCCGGTGCAGATGACTATTTACCAAAACCATTCAACCCGAATGAGCTTTTGGCACGTATTCGTGCCGTATTACGTCGTCAAGTGCGTGAAGTTCCGGGCGCACCAAGCCAACAAATGGAAGTGGTGTCTTTTGGTCCGTGGTCACTCGACCTGTCTACTCGTACATTAACCCGTGAAGGTCAAGTCGTCACATTAACAACGGGTGAATTTGCCGTACTTAAAGCATTAGTTCAACATCCTCGTGAACCACTGACACGCGACAAGTTAATGAATCTTGCTCGTGGTCGTGAATGGGGTGCTATGGAGCGTTCAATTGACGTTCAGGTTTCTCGCCTGCGTCGTTTGGTTGAAGAAAACCCAGCACGTGCGCGCTATATTCAAACCGTTTGGGGCGTAGGTTATGTCTTTGTTCCAGATGGTGCTGAATAAGCCATAAAATAAGACCTGAGAATCGAGTCACCGTACCTCATGTCCGGAAATGCCATTCGCTGCTGTCCGAGCCACTTGAAATTGAATGAATAAAAGTAATGTGCGCGAGTTCAGCGAATGGCAAAAATTTTGGTTACTTTTTTAAAAAGTAACATAACGAACTCCTCCCAAAGAACGTTCCAGCAGTAAGATTCCATCGCAAAGAATAAAAACTGCCTTTCAAAAAATTTGCTTAAAGGATTCTGCGTGAAACTCGAACCCATCGACCCACAGGAATTTACCGACTACGTTACCTACTCCGAAAAAAAACGGACACCTTGGGAACGCTTCCTCGATAAAATCAAACCCCGCTCTGCAGCCATGCGTACCACCGTATTGGTCTTATTTGTGGTGTTTTTTAGCCTGTTTATGTCCTTATGGTTCTTTTGGCGCACACTCTATTTACCCGAAATTCAACAACATGCTCGTTACCTCGCGGTCGAGCTTGAAATCATTAACAATCCTGATTTACGGATTTTTCATAACAATGCCGAAGTGGATGTCGACGACTGGATGCGCAACCGTGTCGGGATCGAATATGTGACCGATCCGAAAGAATTCCCCAATGTCAAAGACAAAGTCATTGCAGAGTTCTTTACCAATCAAATTGAAAAGAAACTGGCCAAAGAAATGCGCATTGATAATGCGACCGTGTATTTCCAATTTAAACCTGACCCACGCATCTGGATTCAAACTCCAGAAATGAATGGCAACTGGGTTCGCGAGCCTTTAAAAACCTATGCCAACTATAGCGCAGAGCTGATTTTAGGCTGGTTATTGGGTATTCCGCTGATTGCTGGCATCATTATCTTAACCTTGGTTCGTCAGCTCAACCGTCCACTAAAACGTTTACAAGATGCGGCAAACAACTATAGTAAACACGGCACTGCACCTTATTTAGAAACCAACCATGGGCCACAAGAAATCCG
Source organism: Acinetobacter sp. YH16042 (assembly GCF_013417245.1). Classification (NCBI taxonomy): domain Bacteria; kingdom Pseudomonadati; phylum Pseudomonadota; class Gammaproteobacteria; order Moraxellales; family Moraxellaceae; genus Acinetobacter; species Acinetobacter sp. YH16042. Next base: position 29,188 of record NZ_VPEJ01000012.1, on the reverse strand, counting down.
TGAAGTAAACCAAGCCTTTAACCACATGGTCTACACGCTGGAACAAACTGAACGTGATCGCCGCATCATGTTGGCCGGTATTTCCCACGATTTGCGTACTCCGCTGACCCGTATTCGACTCAGCGCAGAAATGATGCCTGATGATGACTTCCTAAAAGAAGGTCTGATTTACGATGTTGAAGATATGGATGCAATTCTGAATCAGTTCATTTCGTATATGCGAGATGGCTCTGATGAGGTTCCGCAAGATACTGATTTAAATGCGCTATTGCAGGAATTAGTGATTCAATTTAAACCTTTAGATATTCGCTTTGAACCTCAAGACTTACCGATTATTCAAGCACGTAGCCTGTCCTTAAAACGATTAATAGGCAACTTAATCAATAACTCAAAACGCTATGGTGCCGAGCCGATTGAACTGTCTACCGAATATGAAGGTGACCATATTCAAATTCGCGTTGCCGATAATGGCGAAGGGATTCCTGAAGACCAAATTGAAGACCTGATGCAACCTTTTGTACGTGGTAATGATGCACGTACCATTCAAGGCAGTGGACTCGGTTTAGCCATTGTAAAACGTATTGTGGATATTCACGAAGGTCAACTTTCAATTCACAATCGAGCAGAAGGTGGACTCGAAGCGATCATTTCTTTACCACTGCAAAAACTCGAAAATGATGAAATATTAAACAACAGCCCATTGGAAAAAATTAAGCAAAGTTTAACTGAACGCTTTTAACAAGCGTTCAAAAAAGCAACGAACAGTTTTGTTTAAGCTTTAACCATTGATATTTTTAACTTTATTATTCAGTAGTTTAAAAAACATAATAAAATCTTATACCCACATTTTTTCAAAAAATTAGACCTTAGCCTAACAGGTATGCAAAATGGCTTTTTTGATCGGTACAATCCGTATCAGTTTTGAGAATTTCACGAGAGTATATGATGTCTTTAGATCGCATCCGTTTAGCTGCCCTTCACGACAAAGTTATCAGCGCAGAAAAAGCTGCTGAATTCATTCAGGATGGTATGACGGTAGGTATGAGTGGTTTCACACGCGCAGGTGAAGCGAAAGCTGTACCTTTAGCGTTGGTTCAACAGGCTCATGCTAATCCTCTTAAAATTACCCTAATTACTGGCGCGAGCTTGGGTAACGATTTGGACAAAAAATTGACTGAAGCAGGTGTTCTTGCTCGTCGTTTACCGTTCCAAGTAGACAATACATTACGTAAAGCCATCAACAAAGGCGAAGTGATGTTCATCGATCAGCATTTGTCTGAAACAGTTGAACAAATGCGTAACCTTCAGCTTAAAAAGCCTGATGTGGCAATTATTGAAGCTGTTGCGATCACTGAAGATGGTGGCATCATCCCTACAACTTCTGTAGGTAACTCTGCAAGCTTTGCAATTTTTGCTGAAAAAGTGATTGTTGAAATCAACACCAACTTAAGCCCAGCATTCGAAGGCTTACACGATATTTATATCCCAACATATCGTCCAACACGTCAAGCGATTCCATTGACTCATGTTGACGAACGTATTGGTACACATGCAATCAACATCGATCCTTCAAAAATCGTAGGTATCGTATTTAACAACGAATTGCATGACTCTCCATCTACAGTGACTGCACCTGATGATGAAACTCAAGGTATTGCAAACCACCTGATCGCTTTCTTTGAAAAAGAAGTAGAAGAAGGTCGTTTACCGAAAAACCTAGGTCCATTACAAGCAGGTATCGGTTCGATTGCAAACGCAGTATTGACTGGTCTTAAAGATTCTAACTTTGAAGACTTGATCATGTACTCTGAAGTACTTCAAGACTGTACATTTGAATTGATCGACGCAGGCAAAATGAAATTTGCTTCAGGTTCTTCTATTACACTTTCTGCTAAATATGGCGAAAAAGTATTTAATAACCTTGAACAATACAAAGACAAACTTGTATTACGTCCACAAGAAATTTCGAACCATCCAGAACTGGTACGTCGTTTAGGTATTATCGGTATCAACACTGCACTTGAGTTTGATATCTACGGTAACGTGAACTCAACTCACGTTTGCGGTACAAAAATGATGAACGGTATTGGTGGTTCAGGTGACTTCGCACGTAATGCACACTTGGCGATCTTCGTGACTAAATCAATTGCAAAAGGCGGCGACATTTCTTCTGTTGTTCCATTTGCTTCTCACATTGACCATGCTGAACACGACGTTGACATCTTAGTTACTGAACAAGGTCTTGCTGACTTACGTGGTCTTGCTCCACGTGAACGTGCTCGTGCAGTAATCGACAACTGTGCTCACCCTATGTACCGTGATGCGCTAAATGATTACTTCGACCGTGCATGTGCGAAAGGTGGTCAAACACCTCACCTTCTACGTGAAGCATTGTCTTGGCACATCAACTTCGAAGAGAACGGCCACATGTTAGCTGCTCAACCTGAAGTGAAAACTGCTTAATTGACAGTGAAATGAAAAACGCTCTTCGGAGCGTTTTTTTATGGCTTTTATTTTTCAATATGACTTATCAAGTCTGCAAAACTCGACTAATCTAAATTGGTCAAAATACATGCTAAAACAAAAATTATGTTTATTATCCGCCCCTATCTTGAATCTGATTTAGATGAAGTGATTGCACTTTGGGAACTGTGTGATCTGACCCGTCCATGGAATAACCCTGAAATTGATATATTTCGAAAATTGGCTCAACGTGACCAACTATTTTTATTGGCTGTCAAAGATGATCAATTAATCGCAACTGTCATGGGTGGCTATGATGGACACCGAGGCTGGGTCAATTATCTTGCCGTACATCCACATTTTCAGCGAAATGGCGTCGCTACCGCCCTCATTCAGCAATTAGAAAAACGCTTAATTGCTTTAGGTTGCCCCAAACTTCAATTACTGATTCGCCAAGACAACATTGACGTACAAAATTTTTATGAACAATTGGGCTATGAAGAGGTTGAGGTAATTTGTTTGGGTAAACGTTTAATCACAGATTAGATGTCCCGACAGATCATCGTTCAAGCGTTGTAATCGCATCAAAAAATTCCACATTACGCCATCTCGACAAAAATGGTTTGCATTGCTTGGCTTTAAATTTTAGGATTTGCCCCCATCATTTTCCCAGAACATAGAAAAGAGATTTCCCATGCGTGTAGATATCTGGTCAGACGTGGTTTGCCCATTTTGTTATATTGCGAAAAAACGCCTTGAAGCTGCTGCCGAAGAATCGGGTGTAGAGCTTGAAGTGTTTTGGCATAGCTATCAACTTGATGCAGATGCGCCCGCTCGCCTAGAAATTTCTAATACTGAACGTCTAGCTCAAAAATATGGCCGCAGTATTGAAGAAGTAGAGGAAATGCAGCGCAATATTGCCGAAATGGCAAAAGCTGAAGGTATTGAATTTAACTGGCAAAAAGCCAATTCAGGCAATACTTTCAACGCGCACCGCTTGATTCATCTTGCACAAAGCAAAGGTCTCGGCAGTGAAGCCAAAGAAGCTTTCTTCTATAGCTATATGACGCAAGGCTTGGCCATTGGTGAACGTGAAACCTTAGAAGACGTTGCATCTCGTATTGGTCTAAACCCTGTTGAAGTCGATGATTTATTAGACTCAGATGAATTTGCCGATTTCGTCAAATACGATGAAGAAGTAGCACGCGATCAACTTAAAGTTACGGGTGTACCGTTCTTTGTGTTTGAGCAACGCATTGCTTTAGCAGGCGCTCAACCGAAAGATGTATTTAAAAAAGTGATGGACAAAGCTGCGGAACTTCCTGAGCTTGCTCCTACACCTGTGTGTAATGATGAAAGCTGTGAAACGCCTGAAAAATAATTCAGCGTGTTCAAACAAAAATCCCCGAACTTCGGGGATTTTTTTTGATCAGTTTTTAACATCAATAAAATTAAAACTTATTCAACCAAGAAGCTGATTTTTAAGTTCACTCGATATTCCGCAATTTTATTGTCTTTCACCACGACTTTCTGTTCATTAATCCATGCACCCTGAACGTTTTTCACGGTTTCAGTGACTTTATTAATTCCCGTTTGAATTGCATCTTCAAAACTTTTTGTGCTACTTGCATTTACTTCAACGACTTTAGCAACAGACATTGTATTTATCCTCATTGTTATGATTTTGAAACTTCATCATATGATTAAGTCGCTTATTTTGGTTATTTTTTAAACATCAAAACAGCAAAATATTACATGTCTTACACAGGAGTGAATTCCACTTCGAGGGATTACAAACTGACCATCATTTATTACATGCTTTCTGTTTAAGCAGTGGTCGCTTCCGATTAGGCTAAAAGCTTCATTCTTCTAACGATCATGCTCGGGAGTAATGTCATGACTATTGAACCTCAAGCAACTTCTGCTGAAACCGAACTATCTACCAATACAACCCCTCAAACAACCACCAACGAGTCCCAAACAGGGAAGAATAGCTTTCTCTCACGTTTTTCTCCGACCGTCAAAGGTGCTGCGATCGGAGCTGTTGCAGGCAGTATATTGCCTGTTTTTGGTACGATTAGTGGTGCCATTATTGGTGGTATCGCAGGCAAAGTCTATGAAAAGAAATGTGCCAAACATTCATAGATTTTTCATCTATATCTGAGTGATACGCCGCTGTCACTCAGCCACTAAAAACTCTAGAGCAATAACTCTAATAGACTGTTTTATATAAATATTAAATCCTACCATTTATCTTGTGTTGCCGAATCGATCATTTTTAATTGATTATTTTTTGATATTATTTTCACATAAATTCAAGTGATTAATTTTCTCCCTGACTCAATTTTTGAGTTACTAATGATTGATAGGAATACACAAATGAACGCAATCAAATATGCTATGGCTGTTGCTGTGATGGCGCTTTCTGCAACTGTTTCTGCACAAATCGTTTACGTACCAGATTTTCCAGTAAAAAAAGCTGTAACTGCTGAAACTGCCAATGCAGAGAGCCAAGCTCCAGCTGCTGATACAACTGAAGTTATCACAAACACAGAAAAAAAAGCTTAATTTTTAGCTGATTTTTCCATAAAAAAACCGATGGCTCCCACCATCGGTTTTTTATTTTATGTGCCTTTACTTTGGGCTTTATTCTTTACTTAACATTAAAAATGAACATCTAAAAGCGCTCAATCGCTGATGATGACTTCAAAAAAATTGATCCAACTATGCCGCGATAAAATTTGCAAAGCGTATCTTTAAGCTGATGATTTGGTATTATTTTTAAACAAAATGCGCATTAATTGTCATATTCAACACTTAATTTGTAGAAGCTGACATTTATTTCCATGTTTTTTTTAATGAAATCTCTATAATCAAATGAACTAATCGACTTCTTTATTTTTAAATTTACATTGTCCTATGCAAGAACTTCAGGCACTGATACAAGGAAAAATTTCACCGCAGGTCATCGATATTGAACGCCTGATTGAATTGGCCAATACATATCGAAACCCGAATTCGGCTGAATATAAATTAGTAGAACTTGCAACCAATATTGTATTGGCTAAATATTTAGAAAAAGCACAAAAAGTCCTTTAGGAAGCGGACAAATGAATTTACAAGAGAAAGTACAATTAATAAAAGAAATCCATGTACTGACCCATCAACTTGAACATCGTGCTTTAAGTTTTTATGAAACGGCGCTTTCTAAACGTCGGATTCATGAAATTTTTGCCTTATGCGATGAACCAATTTTTCAAAAGCAAATATTAAGTTATCGCGCATTAACTAAGCCACAAATGGCTGCAACTGAATTTTCCAAACAAACGCCATATTCATGGTTATTTCGTGGCTATTTTAACCATGATGCTGCACTTGAAAATGCTTTATATCAATATCCAGAGATGGGTTGGGCCTTGCTGCATGACCATGAATTAGGTTGGCAAGTGTGGATGATTCCAGCCAAACAGCGCACGGCTTTACTCAGTGAATGGGGCAATTTTAGCGAATGCTATGATTGGTTAATTGAACAACAACAGCTATATAAATGTTTAATCAGTGATACCGATCTACGTCTACATGCCTTACGCCTAAAGGATGAAATCATCACAGCGCCAAGCTGTGTTGCAGCAAGTGTGGACGACCTACTGCCAATTGAAGCGATAAATAAAGACGGATCTGTTGATCTAGATCATTGCGATAAGCAAATCAATAAAGCGGATACGTTGCTTGATAACTCAAATACAAATAAACCGGAGCTTTCTGCACCTGATACCGTTCCTCTTGTTCTAATTGAGCAGCCAACACATGCGCCATCGGAGGAACATCTCAACTCGACAATGGCAGGCGTTGAATTTCCTGAACAGGTTCAAATCGCTCAATATACCGCTCGCGTTCAAACGCTGCAAAACATCGATGCGCAATTGGCCTTGTATGAATTGCAGTTTATAGATCAGCCTGAACTCACAACGCAACTTGATGTTCTATTACATACAACAGATGGTACAGATTGGAAAAACCAGCCACTGTATTTAGCAGAGCAAATCAATACCGAAGGTCGCTTCATCAAATATCTCTTGTTGTTTGGTGCGCAAACGCAGATGGAAGCCATTCGACTCTCTCAGCTGTTTTGCCAACAACATCAACATGAACTTGCCGCGATTAAAGTCATATCATGGGACAGTCTAGAGCAACTCTGTGCTGCACCTGATCAGCTCTATCAACAGTCTCAGCATGCTGAAATGATTTGGTCGCAAAACGACTATTATCCATTTATCCCGGTACAGTTAGTTCATACGCAAAAATTCATTCATTTTGATGAACCTGAACCGACGCTACATACCCCGCTGTTATTATTACAAGAACGTCAAAAAATACGTTTAATCCACGGTCAAAAACGCATGGCACTCTTGCGTACTGAACAAGCCCTTCCCTATTTGATCCTCCATCGACAGCAAGGTTTAAATTGGCAAAGCATCCAAAATGTGATCCAACAATTGGCTCAACCCATTGATGTGATTTCGCTTTATCAAGCACTTAAGCAAATGACCGAAGATTAATTGCATTTATTTTGTAGTTTGGCTTGCATTTATCCGACAAAAATAACAAAACTACAGATGCAGGATACTCAGATGATAATTAAATAGAGCCAAAACATATGCATAAAAAACAACAGTACTTTATTCGGACTTTGCTTTTTTCCGCATCAATGAGCTTGATGTATCAAGTTGCTTGGGCCAATGAAACTGATGCTGTCGTCAATGAAACTGAGGGTGAACATTCGCAGGATGTGCCTGAAACTGACCAAAATTCATCGTATATCACGCCAAAGACCTATGATTTTTTAGATCAAATTCCACGTTGGATTGATGCAACACCGACCTTCTTACCTGAACAATCAGATCACCCCATTGTTCCGACAACAGAACAAACGGAAAATAATAGCTGGACCGATCGACAACAGAAGAAAGTCCGAAATTGGGCAGATCGAACGGCCGTTCGTATGGATAATTGGTTTGGGCAAAGTGAGCCAGAAAAGCCTGCCAATGCAACCCTACGGGTGATTTTAGACAACAGTTGGAATAAGCACGATGAATACGAAATTAAGCCACGTATTCGCGGTAAAATTAAGCTTCCCACTTTAGAAAAAAAATTGAGTGTGGTCTTTGGTGATGACTCACTTGATAATGAATTAGAAAATAATGCTGCAATTACCAATGAAAACCCTGCGGGGCGTAGTGATAAAAATTATGACAATAAGCAAACCCGTGAAGATAACAGTTCACTGGCTTTACGTTGGTCAGAAATTTCAGATCGACTGCCCTTCGAAACTGACGTTGATCTAGGTTTACGTTCTGGTGATGACCTATATGTCCGCTTAAAAGCAGCTAAAAAATGGCAACTCGACAATGATTACAGTTTTTTAGCCGAACAAATTTATCGTTATGGTATCGATAGTGAAAATTATCTAAGAACCAATTTAGAATTAACCCATGCTCGTCTAGGCCAACCCTTTATCTCAAACCAATTCAACCTGACCTATGCAGATGCACAGGATGATGATCTGAAATGGGATAACTTCAGTTACCGCCAACACCAATTTTTTAAAGGTAACCGATTCAACTACGGCCTATATACAGGTGGTTTTTACAATAACGATCAACTGCGTTTAAACAGTTGGGGACCCTATGTATCATGGCGACAGCCCTTTCTACGTGAATGGTTTTATATCCAAGGTGATCTCAACTACCTCAACAACCATCGTGACGATAAAAGCCACTTTGTGGCCGCTTTAGTGCGCCTTGAAGCCCTGTTTTAAAACCTCTTTAAACACAGCATATAAAAAAGCCCATCTCAACAGGATGGGCTTTTTTAAATAACTCAGGTTCAGTTTTTCTTAATCACACTCACACGATCATTTCGCATCACACGGCGACTATCTACAAAAGGATTGATATCGTATTGTGCGATCTGCTTTGAAACCTGCACACGGTCATTACGCACCATTTTTTGCTTAGCGCTATCTGCCTGAGCAGATTGCATGAGACCCATAGAGAGCAGCGAGCCCATTGCAGCGATCACTAAAATTTTCATCTTAAGATTCCCAACACTTAATGATCGTTATTATAGATTAATTATTTATTTTTAATTTATTTTAAAGATTAAAACATGGACGTTTTTATTCATGTGCTCTATCGAAAAACCAAATAAAAAAACCTCCCGAAGGAGGTTCATTTCATATCTACCGTTACTTCAGCAATAAGCTGTTAATCCGTTTGATGTATTGGGCAGGATCTTCGGGTAAACCGCCTTCAGCAATCAACGCCTGATCAAAAATAACATTTGCTAAGTCATCAAACTGCACCGAACTTTCTAATTTTTGTACCAACGGATGGGATGGATTGATTTCCAAGACTGGTTTTGACTCTGGAACCGCTTGTCCTGCTTGTTTCAGCATACGAACCAATTGCGGTGACAACTCACCCTCAGCAACCACCAAACACGCAGGAGAGTCCACTAAACGTGTTGTTACACGCACTTCAGAGGTCTTATCTTTTAACGCATCCGACAGTTTTTCAACAACAGGTTTAAACTGCTCAGCAGCTTCCTCAAGTGCTTTTTTCTCTTCAGCATCTTGTAGATCACCCAAATCAACTGCACCTTTCGATACATTCTGTAATGGTGTTCCATCAAACTCAAAAACAAATTCCATCGCCCACTCATCCACTCGTTCAGTCATGAGCAGCACTTCGATACCTTTTTTCTTGAACAATTCAAGTTGTGGTGAGTTTTTCGCTGCATTCAAACTATCAGCCGTAACATAATAAATGGCTTTTTGGCCTTCTTTCATATTGGCTTTATAGTCCGCCAATGACGTCACGACTTCATCGTTGCTGGCAGTAGCAAAACGTAATAATTTTAAAATACGCTCTCGGTTTGCCATATCTTCGCCTAAGCCTTCTTTTAAGACTGAACCAAACTCAGCGTAGAATTTTGCAAACTTCTCTTGATCAGCAACATCTTCAGATTTCGCCAAACCATCTAGCACCGTTAAAATACGGCGGGCGTTACCTTCACGAATCGTTTTAACGTCGCGACTTTCTTGTAATAATTCACGGCTTACATTAAGTGGTAAGTCTGCGCTATCAACCACACCTTGAACAAAACGTAAATAATTTGGAATCAAATTATCCGCATCATCCATGATAAATACACGTTTCACATAGAGCTTAATTCCTGCTTTAGCTTCACGTGTGAAAATATTGCTTGGTGCGCGAGATGGAATATAAAGTAACTGTGTATATTCCGTACTTCCCTCTACACGGTTGTGTGTCCATGCAAGCGGGGCTTCAAAATCATGGCTCAGGTTTTTATAAAACTCAGTATATTGTTCTTCACTGATCTCATTTTTATTACGCGTCCATAATGCACTTGCTGAGTTAATTGCTTCCCACTCATCCGTCAGTACATATTGACCAGGTTTTGCTTCTTCGCCTTCGGCAGCTTCCTCTTGTTGCCAAACTTCTTTCTGCATCTCAATTGGCAAACTAATATGATCAGAGTATTTATTAATAATCTGCTTAACTTTGTAACGATCTAAATAATCTAAAGCATCCTCGCGTAAATGCAAAATGATGTCGGTTCCACGTGAAGCCTTATCAATTGGCTCTACATCAAACTCACCTGTACCATTACTAACCCAACGTACCCCTTCAGCGGCATTTACCCCAGCACGACGTGATTCCACTGTAATTTTTTCAGCAACAATAAAACCTGAATAGAAGCCCACCCCAAATTGACCAATCAATTGTGCATCTGACTTTTGATCACCCGTAAGCTTCGACATAAAATCTTTAGTGCCAGACTTAGCAATCGTACCCAAATGATCAATCGCTTCTTGTTGTGTCATACCAATACCATTATCCGAAATGGTAATTGTCTTCTGCTCTTTATTTAAATGAATACGCACATGTAAATCTGGATCATTTTCATAATATTCAGGATGGTTAATGCCTTCAAAACGTAATTTATCGCAGGCATCAGATGCGTTTGATACCAACTCACGAAGGAAAATTTCAGGATTTGAATATAAAGAATGTGTTACTAAATGCAGTAACTGAGCCACTTCCGCTTGGAAGCTGTGTTTTTGAGATTGTTGTTCGCTCATCAGTCTCTCCGTTCATACTGAGTAAAATTATCAATTGCCTATATGAATGGAGGGACTTCACTATTTTTCAATAGTGTGAATGGAAAATTTTTATTCTGTCGCACTAAATTTTAAGGTTTAAAAAGGTCCTTGTTTATAAACGCGGTCCATGTAGAGATCCAGTTTTTGCTGCCGCATTTTATATACATCACTTAAACAACTGACATTGTCACGGCACTGATCGCGTAGTTGTAGCCATTTAATTTGTTGATCTTGAATTGCACCACGTGTCCCCATGGGAACCAAATGACGAATAATCGTATAGGTCGTGGCCATTTTGACATCGGCATCATTAATACTCCGGTTATCACAAACTGCATGTTCGGTAATGGTTTTCGCCTTTTTACAATCAAAACTTGCGGCATAACTTGTCGAAATAAAATAAGCACTGCCCAAGACCAGCATACCCTGAATAATTTTTTTCATCGTCTTTTCTCTTCTTCCAACTTGCTGATTTATTTCGACTCTAACAGTTCCACCTAAATTTTCTATTGCCTATTTGTTCAATTCGATCAACTGATGAATGGAGTATGCTGCATAAAAAACCCTGCCATTAGGCAGGGTTTTAAGATCAGCTACAGCTTAGAATTTGTAGCTATAACCAATTGTATACACCATAGGATCGATATCTAAATCAAAAGTTTCGACAACTGTTTGAACTTCAGGCTGGATTTGAGCATAACGTGCATCAAAGAATACGCCCCAGTTTTTAGCATCAGCTGGTTGGTAGTTAAAACCAACTTGGCCAGCAAAACCATAAGACTCTTTCACTTTAACCTTTGTGCCTTCTAGCACACCTGAACCATCTTCATCCCAAGCAACAAATGCTGTACCACCCACACCAATGTAAGGTGTAAAGCCAGTTGAATTTTTAAAGTTATATTTCGCAGTAATTGTTGGTGGAAGATGTTTCAATTTAACACCAGCAACTTTTGAACCCGCAGCTGTTACATCCACATCATGACTAATTGGTGTAGCTAATAGTAATTCAGCTGAAATGTTGTCATTAAAGAAATATTCTACAGACGGTGTAAATGCAAACTCATGATCTGCTTTTACATTTAAAGCACCATTAGCAATATCAGTATCTGCAGTTGGAGCAATTACAGAAGCACCAACTTTAACCTGCCATTGACCAGCCATCGCTGAAGCAGACATACCCAATAATGCAATAAGAGCAGCTTGTTTTAACATTTTAAAGCAACCTTCTAGAATGAATAATTAATATTAAACATTAGTATTAAAATTATGCAACATTATTATTTTATAAATTTTTACATTATTATATAAGTCATTATTAATTATATATATTTATTTTAATCATAGTGCAATGCTTGGTTTTATATTTTCACCGTTATAATTAATTTATTATTCATAATATACCAACCTTTTTAATCAGAATTAATAAAATGAATTATTTTAATCCAACCAAAATCCTCAGGATTAAATAACAAAAAAGGCGATTATATAATCGCCTTTTTTATTTATCTTTGAAAATTTTTTAGAGTACCATTGCGGCAATCCAACCAAAGATCATTAATGGAATATTGTAGTGAATGAAGGTCGGGACCACACTGTCTTTCATGTGGTCATGCTGACCATCCATATTAAGGCCTGATGTTGGGCCTAAAGTTGAGTCTGATGCCGGAGAACCTGCATCTCCTAAAGCTGCTGCTGTACCAATAATGGCAATCGTTGCCGCTGGGCTAAAACCAAATTGAATACAAAGTGGTACATAAATAATGGCCAAAATTGGGATTGTTGAGAATGAAGAACCAATACCTAAGGTAATTAATAGCCCTATCAATAGCATCCAAAATGCAGCTAAACCTCGGCTGTTTCCAATCCATTCAACCGAAGCTTGTACCAGTATTGGTACTTGATTCGTAGCCTCAATCACAGATGCAAAGCCCTGCGCAGAAATCATAATGAAACCAACCAGTGCCATCATGCGCATACCACTGATAATGACATCATCGGCTTCTTTCCACTTAAAAATACCTGCACAGCTTAAGATCGCAACACCAACCAGACCCGCCAAAATCATCGACTCAGATATGACTTGAACAGAAAGCGTAGCAACCACTGCAACCGCAGCCATAATCAAAGTAAATTTAGCGACTTGTGGTTTACCATTTTCATCTGCTTTTACATCAGATGAGATGGTGTGCTGTGATTCCTTAACCTGAACGTCAGCATACTCTCGTGGTTTACGGTAGCTATAAAAAACAGCAATTAATAAGCCAACAAACATCCCAAATACTGGAATTGCCATAGCAGTTGGAATTTGATCATAGCTGATGTTGAAACCGTATGGCTTACCAAAGGTATTGATGTTTTGACCTAAAATATCATTAAGGAAAATAGCACCAAAACCAAAAGGTACCAGCATATAAGTCGCCACAAGACCAAAAGTCAGAACACAAGCAATCAAACGACGGTCAAGTTTTAAATGATTAAATACGCTGAGTAATGGTGGAATTAATACTGGAATAAACGCAATGTGCACTGGAATCACGTTTTGTGAACATACGGCGGCTAAAGCGATAGTAGCGAAAATTACGTATTTCACGCGATTCTGGGCTTTCACATTACTGTTACCTTTGAGTTTAGTAATGAGTTGATAAGCCAGTAAATCTGGCAAACCTGAACGCGCAAGTGCCAAAGCAAATGCCCCCAACACGCCATAAGCAAGTGCGATTTGAGCACCGTTGCCTAAGCCACTATTAAACGCTTCGATGGTGCCATGAATACCAAGACCAGCTAACAAGCCACCTGTTACTGCACCAATGATCAGCGCAAATACAACAGGCACGCGTGCCAGCGACAGTCCAAACATGACTGTAATTGCGGCAAGAATAGCAAACATAAGAAAAAAGGGAGTCTGACAAAAAACCGTATTTTATCAGAATTTGCTCGCTATTTAGCCCCCTATCGATGAAACTGCCACTGTTGAACGATTTACTTAAAGCTGCTGTGATTGCGCAAATTGAGCGATGTAACTTGCAATTTTTTCGGGTTGGCTCAGCACGGCCCAATGATTTGCATTGACTTCAACCACGGATAAATTTTCCACCCATTTTGGCAATTCTTTAATATATTCTGGACTGACAAAAGTATCATATTTTAATACGATGGCTTGCACAGGACAGACCGCATGACGTTGTCTTGGCTGCGTTAAACGAGGAGTAAAATTAGCACGGTAAAGCGCGATACCATATTTACCGTCATGTTGAATATTATGATTTAACGGCAATTGTTGAGTTCGTTCTAAATCATTAACAATTTTCCCCCATCGCTCTGCATTCAAAAAATGCCAAGCGGCAGGTGCAAGAAATGGTAATTGGAATACTCCGATATACCATGACTTGCTCAACAATTTGAGTAATTTTTTTTGCTGATGTTTAAAGTTATCTCTTAATAAAAATGCAGCATGGTCTAAGCATGGCCCAGATATGGTTGAATAAGACAAAATTCGCGATCTAAACTTTGCTTCTGTGACCGACTCCCAAGATTGAATTGAACCCCAGTCATGCGCAGCTAAGTGAAAACTACGCTCGCCTAATACCGCTTGCGTCACACTATCCAAATCAAGTGAAAGTTGTTCTAAACGGTAATCTCGTACTTTACGGGGCACAGAGGACTGCCCTGCACCTCGCACGTCATAGGTCACAATATAAAATTCAGAACCAAGATGCTCAATAACCGGTTCCCATACTTCCTGATTATCAGGATAACCATGAACCAAAACCAATGCCGGCTTAGTTTCATCACCCCATGTCTTCACATAAAGCCGTTGTTGATCTGTGGTATTCACCCATTGCGTATTTAGTGGTTGCATTCTTCTTGTCCTTTTATCGATTCCATCGAATTGACGTTTTATTTGTGAACATGGGCAATGTGATCAATGCCACAGTTTTGAAACTCATTTAGTATGCAAAGTTCAGCATAAAAAAAAATTGACCCAGTATGAGCTTAATCCAGAAAATAATGACAATGCCTATTGTCTCTAAATTCTTACTCAATCATTATGCCCCTTATAAAGGTGCTGGCATTTCGATTGATAAAATTGATCTCGCCAATTATCACATTCGCGTCAAAATGCCATTAACTCGTAAAAATCAAAATATCGTCGGTGTACATTTTGGCGGGAGTCTTTATTCAATGGTTGACCCATTTTATATGTTGATTTTGATGCATCACCTGGGCTCACGTTATATCGTGTGGGACAAAGCCGCAAATATCCAATTTTTATCCCCCGGACGTGGAACGGTATACGCTGACATCCAGCTCGACCCAAATGAAATCAACCATATTAAAAACTTAGCAGATAACCACGCGCCTGTTCTACGGAACTATAGCTTAAATATTTTTGATGAAGCAGGCTTACGTATCGCTGAAGTTCAAAAAACTCTATACATTCGTCGCAAGCAACCCCGTCCACGCAAATAAAAAAGGCGCTTATCTTTAAGCGCCTTTTCATTCAAATTTATCGGATTAGATTAGCGATTTTGCTCAATTGCAGCACCTGCACCACCACCGATTGCACCGCCAATAGCAGCACCGGTATTACCACCAAAGATACTTTTACCGACTGCAGAACCAATCGCACCACCTACACCACTATATGTGGCATTTCGGTTTGAACCGTTTTGAGTTTTACTACCGACAGCTGCACCAGCGCCACCACCAACGGCTGCACCTACACCACCACCGACATTATTACCCACACCACCACCAATGGCACCACCTAAAGCTGCAGCACCAATACGCTGTTCATTGGGCGACATGCTTTCACAACCAGCAAGCATTAGGGTCGACATCATCGCGACTGCGCATACGCTCATTACTTTTTTCATTGTGATGTTCCTTGTCTTCTTCAATACCTATGATTCTAAAACCATTGTATGAAACAATTAAATATAGCTTGTTACGGCTTGGAGCATAAATGCTGCATTTTGTAAAAAACGACGCCTAATCGCTCACAAATCACTCAGGATTTTCATCCAAAATCATCAAATCTTTTGTGGTTTCACCATTTTCAGTCAGCACAGCATGAGAGAGTTTGGCTTTGCTTTCTGGATCTGTTGCCTGATCTAGTTTTAGCGTGCGTTTAATCGGGTCTTGCCCTTTCTTAAACTCTACACCTTCTGCATCAATATTGGTGTTTTGACGAATAATCTGACCGTCCTGCTTCACCGTAGTCTTGGTTTCAATTTTAGAGGTCGGGACGATGACACCACCACGCTGTAGTACAGGAATCGATAATTTCTTTTCAGAAAAATCACCTTGGTGATCAGAAAGTTCAATTTCACGTGCCACGATATCCTGACCTTTATTGGTCATTTCTAACACTGTTGCAGTCACTTGGCGTACAGGTTCTTGACCTGCAACACGGCGAATCACTTCTGTTTTTAGTACTGGAACTACAGCTTTATCTTCTACCACAATCGAATTGGGCATAGGTGCAGCAATCGCTGTCAATGAGCTGAATAATGCAGAAACTGCGAATAATTGCTGTGCGAATTTCATCAAAAGACCCCGTTATGTTTAAGTTTAAAAATCAAGAGATTTGTTATGTTCTATTTTTACTATAGGAAATAAATCAACATTAGGAAAGCTTTAATTTTCAATTCATCCGCATAAAAAAAGCCACCCAAAGGTGGCTTTTTTGAATAATTTAAGGGCTAATTAAAGACCGTTAAATTCATCGCTAAATGCTTGGCTTAATGCTTGATCTACATCAGAGAAATCATTGTGAAGCTCAAGCTCTGCAGCTTCAGACTCCTGACGACGACGTTCTAAGTGGTAAGCCAAACCTGTACCCGCTGGGATCAGACGACCTACAACTACGTTTTCTTTCAGACCACGTAATTCATCTTCTTTACCTGTTACAGCAGCTTCAGTTAACACACGAGTTGTTTCCTGGAACGATGCAGCAGAAATGAACGAGTCAGTAGAAAGCGACGCTTTGGTAATACCCATCAATTGACGTTCAAACTTCGCTGGAAACTTGTTCTGAGCTGCCACAGCTTGGTTTTCTTGAACAACGCGGATGTATTCCACTTGCTCGCCTTTGATGAAGCTTGTATCACCACCGTCAGTGATTTCAACTTTACGCAACATTTGACGTACGATCACTTCAATATGCTTGTCGTTGATTTTTACACCTTGCAGACGGTATACGTCCTGAACTTCGTTCACGATGTAGTTTGTCAGTGCAACTTCGCCTTTCAAACGTAAGATGTCGTGTGGGTTTTGCGGACCATCAGAAATGGTTTCACCACGGTTCACATGCTCGCCTTCGAACACGTTAATCGTACGCCATTTCGGAATTAGCTCTTCGTAAATCTCAGAGCCATCATCCGGAGTAATCACAAGACGGTTCTTACCTTTGGTCTCTTTACCGAAGCTTACGATACCTGAAATTTCAGCAAGGATCGCGTGTTCTTTCGGTTTACGTGCTTCGAACAAGTCAGCTACGCGTGGAAGACCACCGGTAATATCACGAGTACGTGAAGATTCTTGTGGTACACGACCAATTACGTCACCGACACCAATTGTTTCGCCATCACGAACAGTCAGAATCGTATTTTGTGGCAAGAAGTAGAACTGTTCGCCACCATCAGTTGTATCCAATACAACCGCTGGACGCATATCTTTACCTGACGCAGGACGTGAAGTCACTGGTAAGATTTCGATTGTAGTCATACCTGTTGCATCATCAGTTTTCGATGTCACAGTTACGCCATCAGCGATTTGGCTGAAACGCACTTTACCTGCAACTTCGGTAACAAGTGGATGTGTATGCGGATCCCAAGTCGCTACGATACCGCCAGCTTCCACAGCTTCGCCATCTTTAATGATGATTGAAGCACCGTATGGAATTTTGTAACGTTCGCGTTCACGACCGATGTCATCTGCGATACCGATTTCACCTGAACGTGAAGTTGATACCAAGTGACCTTTAGCGTGTTGTACTGTTTTCACATTGTGGAAACGTACTGTACCTTTGTTACGAACTTGTACGCTGTTAGCAGCAGAAGTTCGGCTCGCAGCACCACCTACGTGGAACGTACGCATTGTTAACTGTGTACCTGGCTCACCAATTGATTGAGCAGCCATTACACCCACAGATTCACCTGGATTCACCAAGTGACCGCGAGCAAGGTCACGACCGTAACATTTCGCACATACACCGAAAGTAGATTCACAGTTTACAACTGAACGTACTTTCACTTCATCGACACCTTGCTCTTCTAAGTAGTTTGCAAGTTTTTCGTCGATTAAAGTATTACGTGGAAGAATCACATCATCCGAACCTGGTTTCTTCGCATCTTCAGCAAGTACGCGACCCAATACTCGAGTACCTAAGTTCTCGATGACATCGCCACCTTGAATGAACGGAGTCATTACAAGACCGTCGAAAGTACCACAATCTGGCTCAGTAATTACCAAGTCTTGTGCAACGTCAACCAAACGACGAGTCAAGTAACCTGAGTTCGCAGTTTTCAATGCAGTATCGGCCAAACCTTTACGTGCACCGTGTGTTGAAATGAAGTACTGAAGTACAGTCAAACCTTCACGGAAGTTTGCTTTAATTGGTGTTTCAATGATCGAACCATCTGGTTTCGCCATCAAACCACGCATACCCGCTAACTGACGAATCTGAGCTGCCGAACCACGGGCACCTGAGTCAGACATCATATAGATCGAGTTGAATGATTTTTGTTTCTCGTCTTCACCCTGTTTGTTTTTAACAGTAGTGAAAGATAAGTTGTCCATCATCGCTTTCGCTACTTGGTCGTTTGTACGCGCCCAAATATCGACAACTTTGTTATAACGTTCGCCGGCAGTTACGAAACCTTGTTCAAATTGTTGTTCAATTTCGCGAACTTCAACTTCAGCTTTTTCGATAATTGCTTGTTTTTGTGGCGGAATCAACATGTCTTCCATACCAACAGACACACCTGAGTGAGTCGCTTGACGGAAGCCCAAGTACATTAATTGGTCAGCAAAGATAACAGTATCTTTTAGACCCAATTTACGGTAGCAAGAGTTGATCAATTTAGAGATGTTCTTTTTAGTCATCTCAACGTTGATTTGTTGGAAATCCATACCTTCAGGTACAACTTCCCAAAGTAAACAACGACCTGGAGTTGTGTCTACAACAATGGTTTGTTGTTCACGGTTACCATTTTCGTCAATGACAGTTTGGTGTACACGTGCTTTTACGCGAGCGTGTAAATCAACTTGACCTGTTGCAAGTGCACGGTTTACTTCGTCAGTATCCGCAAACACCATGCCTTCACCTTTGGCATTGATCGCATCACGAGTGATGTAGTACAAGCCTAAGACAACGTCCTGAGAAGGTACGATGATTGGCTCACCGTTCGCAGGAGAAAGAATGTTGTTTGTTGACATCATTAACGCACGAGCTTCTAACTGAGCTTCAAGTGTTAATGGTACGTGTACCGCCATTTGGTCACCGTCGAAGTCGGCGTTAAATGCCGCACAAACTAACGGATGAAGACGGATTGCTTTACCTTCAATCAGGGTTGGTTCAAATGCTTGAAGACCCAAACGGTGAAGTGTAGGCGCACGGTTCAACATCACTGGATGTTGACGAATTACGTGAGCAAGTACATCCCAAACTTCTGGAGTTTCACGCTCAACCATTTTTTTCGCAGCTTTAATGGTTGTCGCTTGGCCAGACGCTTGTAGTTTCGCGAAAATGAATGGTTTGAATAATTCAAGCGCCATTTTTTTCGGAAGACCACATTGGTGCAGACGTAAAGTCGGACCTACAGTAATTACCGAACGACCAGAGTAATCGACACGTTTACCCAATAAGTTTTGACGGAAACGACCTTGTTTACCTTTGATCATGTCTGCCAAAGATTTAAGAGGACGTTTGTTCGAACCGGTAATTGCGCGACCACGACGACCGTTATCAAGCAATGCATCTACAGACTCTTGTAACATACGTTTTTCGTTACGTACGATAATGTCTGGTGCTGCAAGGTCTAGAAGACGTTTTAAACGGTTGTTACGGTTGATTACACGACGGTAAAGATCGTTCAAGTCAGAAGTCGCAAAACGACCACCTTCTAGAGGAACCAACGGACGAAGATCAGGTGGAAGTACTGGAAGTACATTCATCACCATCCATTCTGGCTTGTTGTTCGACTCTTTGAACGCTTCCATCAATTTCAGACGTTTAGAGGCTTTTTTAAGCTTCGTTTCTGAAGTTGTATTTGGAATTTCTTCACGAAGACGTGAAATTTCAGCTTCAAGATCGATGTCTTTCAACAAATCTTGAACTGCTTCTGCACCCATTTTCGCAGTGAATTCATCACCATGTTCTTCTAAAGCCGTGAAGTATTCTTCATCGTTTAGAAGTTGGTATTTCTCAAGTGGAGTCATACCTGGGTCAGTTACAACGTATGATTCGAAATACAATACACGTTCGATATCACGTAAAGTCATGTCTAAAAGCAGACCAATACGGCTAGGAAGTGATTTTAAGAACCAAATATGCGCAACTGGAGAAGCAAGGTCAATATGACCCATACGCTCACGACGTACTTTTGCAGTTGTTACTTCAACGCCACATTTTTCACAAATGACGCCTTTGTATTTCATACGCTTGTATTTACCACACAAGCATTCGTAATCTTTTACTGGACCAAAGATTTTGGCACAGAATAAACCATCACGTTCAGGTTTGAACGTACGGTAGTTAATGGTTTCAGGCTTTTTAACTTCACCATGAGACCACGACTTAATCATTTCTGGTGACGCAAGACCAATACGGATGCGATCAAACTCTACAGGAGCATGACCGTCTGAATCCGTCTTTTTGCGCATGATATCGAGCAAGTCTTTCAATTTTTTTCTCCGTGTGTTGTGGAGATTTTCACTTCACAACTGGGTCACAAATATTGTTTTTTAACTGAGAAATCCCCCTTGCTCCTCTTGATTAAAGAGGTGAGAAGCACTGCTTCGCAAGGGAGATTCAATGGAGCTAATTAGTCACCATTTTTCAGTTCAATGTTGATACCTAAAGAACGGATCTCTTTGGTCAATACGTTGAACGATTCAGGCATACCTGGGTCCATGTAATGGTTACCATCTACAATGTTCTTATAGATACGGGTACGACCTTCAACGTCATCCGACTTCACAGTAAGCATTTCTTGAAGTGTGTATGCTGCACCGTAAGCTTCGAGTGCCCATACTTCCATCTCACCGAAACGCTGACCACCGAATTGTGCTTTACCACCAAGCGGCTGTTGAGTTACTAGAGAGTAAGAACCAGTAGAACGCGCATGCATCTTGTCGTCAACCAAGTGGTTCAGTTTCAACATGTACATGTAACCTACAGTTACTGGACGGTCAAAACGTTCACCTGTACGACCATCATACAATACTGTTTGACCAGTACGTGAAATGCCACCAAGTTCTAACAATTCTTTAATTTGTGATTCTTCAGCACCATCAAATACTGGTGTTGCTAAAGGAACACCTTTACGCAAGTTACCTGAAAGCACCAAGATTTCTTCATCAGTCAAGCTATCAAGATCTTCTTGTTCGCCACCAACTTTGTTGTAAATCTTGTCTAAGAAATCACGAAGCTCAAGTACAGTACGTTGCTCTTTCATCATCTTGTCGATTTGATCGCCAAGACCTTTAGCTGCCATACCTAAGTGAGTTTCAAGAATCTGACCCACGTTCATACGTGATGGTACACCCAGTGGGTTAAGTACAACATCAACTGGAACACCGTTTGCATCGTGTGGCATGTCTTCTACAGGCAAGATGTTTGATACAACACCTTTGTTACCGTGACGACCCGCCATTTTATCACCCGGTTGGATGCGACGTTTTACAGCCAAGTAAACTTTAACAACTTTCAATACGCCAGTTGTTAGTTCATCACCTGTAGAAAGTTTGCGTTTTTTCTCTGCAAATTTCTCGTCAATTTCAAGGCTCTTCTCTTTCAAGAACACTTGAATTTGAGTTAAACGTTCAGCAATCGCTTCGTCGACTGGTTGGATTTCAATAAGATCAACCAACTCAAGACCAGACAATAACTCTTCAGTTAATTTGTCACCGCGTTTAGTTGTACCGCCACCGTTAGATTCTTGACCTTTCAATAGACGAACAATACGTTCACGAGCCGCTTCTTCGAAGATTTTGTATTCTTCTTTCAAGTCTTTACGGTAAGCATCAAGTTGTGCTTTCTCAATTGCTTGAGCACGTTCGTCTTTTTCAAGACCGTCACGTGTAAATACTTGAACGTCAATTACAGTACCTTTCACAGATGAAGATACGCGTAATGAAGAGTCTTTTACGTCAGCCGCTTTTTCACCAAAGATTGCACGAAGCAATTTTTCTTCCGGAGTTAACTGCGTTTCACCTTTAGGCGTTACTTTACCTACAAGAATGTCACCAGCAGTTACTTCAGCACCGATATAAACGATACCTGATTCATCCAATTTAGAAAGTGCAGCTTCACCCACGTTCGGGATATCCGCTGTAATTTCTTCAGCACCCAATTTGGTATCACGTGCAACACATGAAAGCTCTTGGATGTGGATAGACGTTAAACGATCTTCTTGAAGTACACGCTCTGATAGTAAGATCGAGTCTTCGTAGTTGTAACCGTTCCAAGTCATGAACGCTACACGCATGTTTTGACCCAATGCCAATTCACCACCATCTGTTGATGGACCATCAGCAAGAACGTCACCACGTGCAACTTTGTCACCTAAACGTACAACAACGTTTTGGTTGATACATGTATTTTGGTTCGAACGGGTGTATTTGATCAGGTTGTAGATATCTACACCTGCTTCGCCTGCCACCATCTCTTCTTCGTTTACACGAATAACGACACGAGAAGCGTCGACGAATTCAATACGACCACCACGTTTCGCAAGTACACACACACCCGAGTCATGTGCTACGTTTGCTTCCATACCTGTACCAACAAGCGGTTTGTCAGCACGTAAAGTAGGAACAGCCTGACGCTGCATGTTTGAACCCATCAATGCACGGTTGGCATCATCGTGTTCAAGGAACGGAATAAGTGATGCCGCTACAGATACCACCTGCTGAGCAGATACATCCATATGCGTTACTTTTTCTGGTGGAATACGTACAAATTCACCTTGGTGACGTACAGATACGAATTCTTCAGTTAAGTTACCGTCTTTATCGATACCAGAATCGGCCTGTGCAATCACAGTACCTACTTCTTCAATCGCAGAAAGGTATTCAACGTCATCCGTTACACGACCATCAACAACTTTACGGTATGGAGTTTCCAAGAAACCGAAGTTATTACATTTCGCATAAACAGAAAGTGAGTTGATCAAACCAATGTTTGGACCTTCAGGAGTCTCAATTGGACATACACGACCGTAGTGAGTTTGATGTACGTCACGTACTTCGAAGCCCGCACGTTCACGAGTCAAACCACCTGGGCCCAATGCTGATACACGACGTTTGTGTGTAATTTCAGACAATGGGTTGTTTTGGTCCATGAACTGAGACAACTGGCTTGAACCAAAGAATTCTTTGATTGCCGCAGCAACTGGTTTCGCATTGATTAAATCTTGCGGAGACAAGTTATCAGTTTCAGCTTGAGATAAACGTTCTTTAACAGCACGTTCAACACGAACTAGACCAACACGGAATTGGTTTTCTGTCATTTCACCAACAGAACGAACACGACGGTTACCCAAGTGATCGATATCGTCGACTTCACCTTTACCGTTGCGGATTTCAACTAATGTTTTCAATACATCAGTGATGTCTTCGTTCGAAAGAATGCCTTCAACTTCACGAGACTTCTGATCCGTACCCACTTCGTAAGGACGACCCAAACGACGGTTGAACTTCATACGACCTACTGGTGATAAGTCATAACGTTCAGAAGAGAAGAACAAATTGTTGAATAAGTTTTCAGCAGCTTCTTTTGTTGGTGGCTCACCCGGACGCATCACTTTGTAGATTTCTACAAGTGCTTCTTCACGACCAGTTGTAGTATCTGCACGTAAAGAGTCCGCAATGAATGGGCCACGGTCGATGTCATTGGTATAAAGTACGTTGAATTGTTTAACGCCGCCTTCAGCCAATTTCACCATAATTTCATGGCTAAGTACTGTATTTGCAGCAATTACTTCGCCATCACGTAACGTTACATCTTCAGCAACAATACGTTCATATAGGTATTCATCAGGAACAGAAAGTTTTTCAAGACCTGCTGCTTCCATTTGACGAACATGGCGCGCGTTAATGCGTTTACCTTGTTCAACAATTGTTTTACCGTCTGTACCCACGATATCAAACTGTGCCATTTCGCCACGTAGACGTTCTGGAACCAAGTCAATTTGATAGCTACCCATATCAAGATATACAGGTACTTTTTCGTAGAACATGTCTAGGATTTGTTCGTTGTTATAACCCAAGGCACGAAGCACAACAGTCGCAAGTAATTTACGACGACGGTCAATACGAACATATACAAGATCTTTTGCATCGAATTCAAAGTCTAACCATGAACCACGGTAAGGAATGATACGAGCAGAGTAAAGAACTTTACCGCTAGAGTGAGTTTTGCCTTTATCGTGGTCAAAGAATACACCTGGTGAACGGTGTAATTGAGATACGATTACACGCTCAGTACCATTGATCACAAAGGTACCGTTGTCTGTCATAAGTGGCATTTCACCCATGTAGACTTCTTGCTCACGCACATCTTTGATTGTTTTAGTTTCGCGATCTTTAATGATCAGACGAATTTTTACACGCATTGGCGCCGCATAAGTTGAGCCACGAAGAATACATTCGCGCACATCAAATTCAGGCTTACCAAGACTATACTCAACAAATTCTAAAGCAGCATTGCCAGAATAACTTTCAATAGGAAAAACTGAACGAAATGCGGCTTGGAGACCGATATCTTCGCGGTTTTTTGGAGTTTTGCCGTCTTGAAGGAAAGTTCGGTACGAGTCGACTTGAATCGCGAGCAAGTACGGAACATCCATTACCTTGGGCAATTTACCAAAATTCTTACGGATCCGTTTCTTTTCGGTATATGAGTATGCCATCTGGAGTCCTCGGAAAGTAAACTAAGTCCGCCTGCAGAACGAACTTAGAAGGAATTACGCAGGCCGATATGGCCACCACTTTCACAAATGCTGCAATTTTTAGTGGTATTAAAACGCTTAACAATATTTTTTACTGAAAAATATTGGTAAGCGTTTGGTTTTATAAATTATTTTTAATTTGTATGATTTTTATATCATGCAAACAAAAATCGAGCCGATTATTGTAACGCAAAAAGGCTGATGACCCAAGGGCCACCAGCCATTTTTTGGAGCCGATTATAAAAAAATCGACTCCCCTTAAGATTACTTAAGTGTAACTGTAGCACCAGCTTCTTCAAGTTTTTTCTTAAGTTCTTCGCCTTCTTCTTTAGAAACGCCTTCTTTAAGAACTGAAGGAGCGCTTTCAACAAGATCTTTAGCTTCTTTAAGACCAAGGCCAGTAGCTTCACGAACTGCTTTAATTACAGCAACTTTGTTAGCACCGAAAGAAGTCAACTCAACGTTGAATTCTGATTGTTCTTCAGCAGCAGCACCAGCAGCGCCAGGAGCAGCAGCAACTGCTACAGCAGCAGCAGATACGTTGAATTTTTCTTCGAAAGCAGAAATAAGTTCAACAAGTTCAAGAACAGTTTTTTCAGCAACTGCGTTTAAGATTTCTTCGTTTGTTAAAGCCATGAGAGTAACTCCAAATGGGTATTGAATGGTGTGTAAATTGATTTAAGCTTAAGCAGCTTCTGACTCGTTTTTCTCTTTGAGCGCAGTAATAAGGCGACCCAATTTCGAAATAGGAGCTTGAAGAACGTTTGCAAGCATAGTAAGCGCTTTCTCTTGGTTTGGAAGGTTCGCGATAACGCTAACTTCAGCACCTTGATAAACTTTACCGTCAAATGCAGCAGCTTTAAGTTCAAATGCTTTATTAGTTTTAGCAAATTCTTCGAACAAACGAGCAGCTGCGCCCATGTCGTCTTCAGAAGTTGAGAAAGCTAAGATTGTTGGGCCAACAAGGTTGTCGCTCAAGATATTGAATTGAGTATCTTGAAGAGCACGTTTAGCCAAAGTGTTACGAACTACACGAGTAGCAACACCTAGTTTACGAGCTTCAACACGTAGAGCAGTTAATTGCTCAACAGTTAAACCTTGATAGTCAGCAACAACAGCAGCATACGCAGTAGAAGCAACTTCAGTTACTTCAGCTACGATCTGTTTTTTGCCTTCGATAAGAAGAGCCATTGTAAAACCTCCTAACGGTGATTTATGCACCTATACAGATGCACTCCCAATTCGTTAGCTCATCACTGAACCAACACGCGGAGGAGGAACAAATCACACCACCGCGTCTACTCAGGCTGGGCTATTAAGAAGAAAGCATAAAACTCCCTTCGCCTGAGGTCTTTGACGCTGATAAATCTAAATTTATCAATTCAAAGTTTGCCTGAATCACGCAATATACGACGGAACGTTTCTTGCGTAATATTTAAAGCGGTGCTTCAAATATTACTCAGGGCTTTAAAATTCTGTAATAAGTCGAAACTTATTTAGAAACGTTTGCCACATCAACAACAAGACCAGGACCCATAGTAGAGCTTAGAGTGATCTTTTGGATGTAAACACCTTTAGAAGTAGCAGGTTTTGCTTTCTTAAGGTCTGCTACAAGAGCTTCAACGTTTGAACGAACAGCTTCAGCAGTGAAACCTACTTGACCGATCGCAGCGTGGATGATACCTGCTTTGTCTACACGGTAACGTGCTTGACCAGCTTTCGCATTTTTAACAGCAGAAGCTACGTCAGGAGTTACAGTACCCACTTTAGGGTTTGGCATTAAGCCACGTGGACCAAGAATCGTACCTAACTTACCAACAACGCGCATTGCATCCGGAGCTGCAATTACTACGTCAAAGTCAAGGTTACCCGCTTGGATGCTTTCAGCAAGATCATCAAAACCAACAACGTCCGCGCCTTCAGCTTTAGCAGCTTCAGCAGCAGCGCCTTGAGCAAACACAGCTACACGTACAGTTTTACCAGTACCTGCAGGAAGTGTAGTCGCGCCACGAACAACTTGGTCAGATTTACGAGGATCAACACCTAGGTTTACAGCAACATCCAAAGATTCTTTGAATTTTACTGCTGGAAGGCCGTTAAGAACTGCAACTGCTTCTTCCAAAGTGTAAACTTTGTTAGCTTCAACAGCAGCAACAATGGCTTTTTGACGTTTAGTTAATTTAGCCATGTCTTATAGCTCCACTTCCAAGCCCATAGAACGCGCAGAACCAGCAATGGTACGTACACGTGCGTCTAAATCAGCACCAGTAAGATCTGGTTCTTTAGTAGTCGCAATTTCTTCTAATTGAGCGCGAGTCAACTTACCAACTTTAGTTTTGTTAGGTACAGCTGAACCCTTTTGGATGCCCGCAGCTTTCTTAAGAAGAATCGCAGCAGGAGGAGTTTTCATGATGAATGTGAACGACTTGTCGTTGTACACAGTGATCACTACTGGAATTGGAAGACCAGCTTCAACTTTTTGTGTCGCAGCATTGAATTCTTTACAGAATGCCATGATGTTAACACCACGTTGACCTAGTGCAGGACCAATCGGTGGAGATGGATTTGCTTTACCAGCTGGAACTTGCAGCTTGATATAGCCGTCAATCTTCTTAGCCATTTCAATTACCTCTGGGTACTAACGCCGCTAGGCTCCCCATACATATAAGTAACGATACCGTTACAACAACAATGCCCGACTCATAACAAATCGGGCGTTTATCAACCAAGTTAAATTAAACCGATTTTTCGACTTGGCGAAATTCCAGCTCAACCTGAGTTGGTCGATTAAATACATTAATCGTCAACGTTAAACGTGACTTATCGTATAGAACTTCTTCCACCACGCCTTTAAAATCGGTGAATGGACCGTCAATTACGAGTAATTCTTCACCTGGTTCAAACATCGTCTTAGGACGAGGTGCTTCGCCAGTATTGCGTACACGTGCAAGAATCGCATCAGCTTCTTTTTGCGTAATTGGTGCAGGCTTTTCTGCAGTACCACCGATGAAACCTAATACTTTTGGACATTCTTTAACAATGTGCCAAGTTTCATCATTCATTTCCATCTCGACTAACACATAGCCGGGAAAGAATTTACGCTCAGATTTACGTTTCTTACCATCCTTCATTTCCACTACTTCTTCAGTAGGGACAAGGACTTCACCAAAGCTATCGGCTACAGCGCTACGCTGGATTCGATCATTAAGTGAGCGTAACACTTGTTTTTCATAACCAGAATAGGCATGAATAATGTACCAACGTTTCATAGCTCTCTTACCCGATAATAAACTTCATTAACCAGCTCAAAGCATAGTCAAAGCACCATAATAAAATAGATGCCACTAAGACTACCGCAAGTACCTGCCAAGATGTGGTCATGGTCTCTTGCTTGGTTGGCCAAGTCACTCGACGTAACTCAATTCGAGCATCTTTCAACAATCGAACAAAGCCTTTGCCTTGATGGGTGGCGTATAATAAACCTAAAGCCACGATGATACAAGCCAAAATTACCCCAACACGGACCCAAACATCATTCGCTGGTGCCCAGTATGCTGGCAAATGTTGATTCACCATCATAGAACTACCGAGTAAAATCAACGCGATAACCCACAGAACATAGTCTAAAGGGGAACCAGAATTAACAACTTCAGCAGGATTATTTCTTTGAGGAATTGGCGCGTCGCTTAATGCGTCACGCGATTTATCATTCGACATTTTTGTACTCGTCGTAGGATTCGCGACTTATTATATGACCAGTTGAGCCAGCATCAAGCTTCTTTTTAAAAAAATTTGGCAGGCCAGGAGGGACTCGAACCCCCAACATTCGGTTTTGGAGACCGACGCTCTACCAATTGAACTACTGACCTGCAGAGCAAATCGAGAGTCGAAACTCTCGATCTGTACAAAGATAACTGTATTATATTATGCAGTTACTTTAGAAACAACACCCGCACCAACTGTACGGCCACCTTCACGGATCGCGAAGCGTAAGCCAGCGTCCATTGCGATTGGGTGGATTAATTCTACTGACATTTCCACGTTGTCACCAGGCATAACCATTTCAACGCCTTCTTTAAGCGCGATCGCACCAGTTACGTCAGTTGTACGGAAGTAGAACTGTGGACGGTAACCGTTAAGGAATGGAGTATGACGACCACCTTCGTCTTTAGAAAGTACGTATACTTCTGCGTCGAATTTAGTATGCGGTTTGATTGTACCTGGTTTAGCCAATACTTGACCACGTTGAACGTCTTCACGTTTAGTACCACGTAGAAGAACACCACAGTTCTCGCCCGCACGACCTTCGTCAAGAAGTTTACGGAACATTTCTACGCCAGTTACAGTTGTTTTAACTGTA